>JAJDNL010000244.1 GCA_022340745.1 Deltaproteobacteria bacterium | reverse complement strand
ATTGCTATTTCTGCTAAAGGGTCTGTTTGGTAGAGCTGATTGGAAACTACGATTCCATCAAAGAGTCATGAACCGTGCGGCCCGCCTTGCCAAAGCAAATGGACGCAGTGTACGCTGGCTGTTGCATGCTGGCCTTTTGGTATATGGTAGAAAGATCCAAAGTAAGCAGTTTTTCTTGCGTCGGATTACCAATCTCAGTCTACATCTCTATGGACTCGTCGCCGTTTTAGCCAAAATAGATGGAGCCCAAAAAATGGGGCGGGACATCTCAGAGGATCTCAGGATACTAGCCTATTTTCTGGAGGTTGCGCGGCAGTCGAGAAAGCGTGACAAACGTTTATTTAGGTCCAGAAAGGAAGCTCTTCACAAGAATGTTGTCAAGAGTATCATTTCCTGACCTTGACCGCGGTCCAACTGTGGCTTACTATTAAAAATATTTCTCAAGCGTCTTGAGAAAAAACTCATCCAAGAACTATTCAGGATGTCTCCCACATTTTTCATCATGCTCATAGCGCGGGGGGCGCCCAGAAAAGATTGCTTCCCAGCACAGACAAGGAGACTCACATGCAAGAACGTGATGGCTTAGTCACAATGAAAGGGAACCCGATTACCCTTATGGGTAACGAGCTACAAGCTGGAGATAAGGCTCCTGACTTTGTTGCCATAGACAATGATCTCACTCCGGTAAGCTTTGACTCATTCCGAGGCAAAGTCTGCATCATTTCCTCCGTGCCATCCCTCGACACTCCGGTGTGTGACATGGAGACACGGAGATTCAATGATGAAGCAGGTCGCCTAGGCGACGATGTGGTAATTCTCACCATTAGCATGGATCTTCCCTTTGCTCAAAAACGGTGGTGTGGAGCTGCAGGAGTTGACCGGGTCCAAACGCTCTCTGACCACCGGGACGCTGCTTTTGGGCAGGCATATGGCGTACTAATTAAGGGTCTACGCTTACTGGCGAGGGCAGTGTTTGTGGTAGATAAGGAAGGAAGCATACGTCATATAGAGCTGGTGAAAGAGATCGCCAGTGAGCCTGACTATGATTCTGTACTGACAGCAGTAAAGGAACTTGTCTGAGAAAAACCATACCGTCGGGAAAAGAGACGAGGCATCTTTCGTATGTGCTCATGCGGAGACGACCGTTTTCAGACGAGCGCCATCAGGCCCGCCACAGCGGGACGCACAGCCATTAGCAAAATACCTGTAAATACAATATAGTAAGCTGACCGCTGAATGATAACAGCTGATAATACCAGGGAGAAGGGAATCATGCGACTGTTACCTTTTGTGATCGTAATCGCTTTGTTCTTTCCTTCACAATCCAAGGCGGCGGAATTGAGCGATGCCAGTTCTGAATGTGTGGAATGCCATACGACTATAGCGCCAGGGATGGTTGCTGGTTGGCAAAGTAGCCGCCATGCTAGAGTAAGCCCGCTTGAGAGCCTGAAAAAGCCGGAGCTGGAAAGAAGGGTCTCCGCGAAGTGGGTACCGAATGACCTGGCGCAGAGTGTGGTCGGCTGTGCTGAGTGCCATACCCTGAACCCTGAAAGACACAACGACACTTTCGAACACAACGGCTATCAGGTGCATATTGTTGTCACCCCTGAGGACTGTGCCACCTGTCATCCAGTTGAAGAGAAGCAATATGGACAAAATCTCATGTCTCATGCCTATGGGAACCTGCTGAACAACTCTCTTTACCAGGATCTGGTACGGACGATCAACGGGGTGCAGTTTATCGATGACGGCCACATCAGTATTAAGCCTCCAAGCCCAGAGGAAAATGGGGATTCCTGTCTTTCGTGTCATGGCACCAAGGTGGAGGTCAAAGGGTTTGATGAGCGCGACACCGAGATGGGGGAAATGGAGTTTCCGGTTTTGAGTGGCTGGCCCAATGAAGGTGTTGGTCGCATAAACCCCGATGGCAGCAAGGGTTCATGTTCCTCCTGTCACACCTGGCATCGATTCTCAATTGAGATGGCCAGAAAACCTCATACCTGTTCCCAGTGCCATAAGGGCCCGGATGTTCCCATATATAAGATATATCAGGTCAGCAAGCACGGAAATATCTACTCATCCATCGGCAAGAAATGGAACTTCGAGGAAGTTCCCTGGACAGCGGGCGAAGATTTCACTGCACCCACCTGTGCCGTCTGCCATGTCAGTCTGGTCGTCACACCAGAGGGCGATGTAGTAGCGGAGAGGACTCATCAAATGAACAACCGTCTTCCCTGGAGGATTTTTGGTCTGATTTATGCCCACGCCCACCCCAAATCTCCTGATACCAGCGTGATCAAGAACAAGAGTGGTCTTCCTCTTCCCACTGACCTCAACGGGGAGCCCGCTTCCACGTACTTGATCGATAACAACGAACAACAAAAGCGGCGCAAGGTTCTCCAGAAAGTTTGCCTCTCCTGCCACAGCCAGCAGTGGGTGGATGGTCACTGGGCCCGATTTGAAAATAACATTAGAACCAGCAATGAGATGACTGTGACCGCTACAGAGTTGATCCTAAAGGCTTGGGAGACAGGAGTTGCCAAGGGGCTGGCTCAGCATGACTCGATTTTTAATGAAGCCATCGAAAAGAAATGGATGGAGCAGTGGTTGTTTTTTGCCAACTCCACCCGAATGTCGTCAGCCATGCTTGGTACCGACTACGGTGTATTTGACAATGGCCGTTGGTATATGGCGAAAAACATACAGGAAATAAGTGACTGGTTGAGAACGATGCTCGCTGTGAAGAGCGAAACATCACCAGGTGCAAAGTGAAGAATAAGGTTTCAGGTTTCAGTGTTCAGGTTTCAGCTTCTATGTCTCTTTTTTCTGACACCTGACACCTGACACCTGACACCCGACACCTTGAGATTTGGTGCTTGTAGCTTGGGATTTCAGGTCAAGATTAAGTGTGTCGCTCGCTACTAACCCCGTCGAGAGGACGGGGTTGGACTTGTTAAATTCAAACATAGACATAAGGAGGATGAGTAATGGCTGAGCAGTTGGAGGTTTACAAGTGTGATGCATGCGGAAACATCGTAGAAGTCTTGCATGGCGGTGGCGGAGAGCTCGTCTGCTGCGGGGAGGCCATGAAGCTTTTTATTGAGAACACCGTTGATGCAGCCAAGGAAAAACATGTACCGGTGGTCGAGAAAACTGCTGATGGCTTCAAGGTCGCGGTGGGAAGTGTCGCCCATCCTATGGAGGAGAAGCATTACATTGAGTGGATTGAGGTTATTGCTGGCGGCAAGACTTATCGCCAGTTTCTGAAACCTGGAGAAGAGCCTGAAGCAACTTTCTGCGTCGACGCTGATCAGGTAACAGCCAGGGAATACTGCAACCTGCACGGTTTGTGGAAGGCGTAAACTCAACTCATTATAAACAAAGTCAACAATGAGGATACCCTCCTCCCTGGATTGACCAAGACAAAGCCTCTCCCCCCAGTCGGGGGAGAGGAGATTTTTTTTCTGGCATTGAGTTACCTCCATTATTATCTTTAATTGCGTGACAAGAACCTATTCTATACCGCGGTGCGGCAGCAGGAGAGCTATGAATGAGTTTCGAGTTCAATGCTGACGAAATCCTGGAAATGGCGGAACAGATTGAACGCAATGGGGCCCGTTTCTACCGAAAGGCAGCTGAATTGGTAGAGGACGCAGGGATCAGCACATTGCTGCAAGATCTCGCTGCCTGGGAAGATGGACATGAAAGGGCTTTTGCCACTATGCGGGCGGATTTGGTTTATCAAGAGCGCGAGCCAAGGGTTTTCGATCCTGAACACGAGACCTCAATGTACTTGCGGGCAATGGCTGACGGACACGTCTTCGATGCAAAGGTTGATCCTGCCGAAACCTTGACAGGTAAAGAGTCAGCAGAAGATATCTTACGAATGGCCATCGGGCAGGAAAAGGACTCCATTGTTTTCTATACGGGGCTGAAGGAGATGATCTCTCAAACTGCCGGCAGAGAGCGAATTGAAGCAATCATCAAAGAGGAGATGGGTCATATCGGATTTTTGAACAGAGAGATTGCCGCTTTGAAAATGCTACAGCGAGCGCCTTCCCCGTAGCGACTCGACCTGAGCGACACGACTTGAGCGACTCGACCTGAGCTCGTCGACAAGTCTCGTCGACAGGTCTTGCTGCAGGGAGCTTCAACTCAAAGGTTAGGTGAAAGGTCGAGCGCATGGAGAAAACTGATATCACCTTGCTCATTGGTGGCGAGGCAGGGCAAGGTCTTGTCACCCTTGGAGATCTGCTAACCAGGAGTCTGGTGCGTGCTGGCTACTTTGTTGTCGTAACCCAGAGCTACCAGTCACGGATACGAGGTGGTCACAACACTTTTGCCATTCGGGCAAGTACGGAAAACATCGTCGCCCCTCGAGAGTCTGTGGACCTTTTGGTGGCCTTGAATGCTGAAACAGTCACTTTGCACAGCAAAGAGCTAAGTGCTGAAGGACTGATTGTCGCAGATGCAGCCCATGGAACGACCAGCGATAATTGTCTCAACGTGCCTTACGATGAATTGGGAGTGGAAAAATTTGCCAATGTGGTGGCCCTAGGGGTGGTGAGTCTCCTTCTGGGACTGGATCAGGATTTGCTGGCTCAGACCTTGGATGATGTATTTGGAAAGAAAGATCATCAGCTGGCTGAGAAGAATCAACAGGTGCTGACAAAAGCTTTCAAGTGGTGCGGTCAGCAAACAGTGGATTTTCCAAGACTGCCTGCTGTTGACAAACCTGGCAAGCGGTTGCTGATAAACGGAAATCAGGCTATTGCCATGGGAGCCCTCTCGGCCGGACTCAAATTTTGCTCCTTTTATCCCATGACTCCAGCAACCTCCATCGCCCTTAATCTGGCGGCTCAGGCCAGTTCCATGGGTCTGGTGGTGGAACAGGCCGAAGATGAGATTGCCGCCATTAATATGGCCATTGGAGCCTCTTTTGCAGGCGTGCCGAGTATTGTGCCCACGTCCGGTGGAGGTTTTGCCCTCATGACTGAAGGGGTTAGCCTTGCGGGAATGAGTGAGACGCCGGTGTTGATTGTGGTGGCGCAGAGGCCAGGGCCGGCTACCGGACTACCGACTCGCACGGAGCAGGCAGACTTGGAACTCGTTTTGTACGCCGGGCACGGCGAATTTCCCCGGGCGATCTTCAGTCCCGGAACGGTGGAGGAGTGTTTCTGGCTCGCCCGAAAGAGTCTTGAAGTGGCGGCCAAATTTCAGGGCCCGGTGTTTCTCCTCACCGACCAGTTTCTCGCAGACTCTTCCCGTGCTGTAACACCTTTCGATATTGACAACTTGGAGCCGATTGATCCGGGGATAGAAAATGACGCATCATCTGTACCGTACCGTCGCTACGCCCTCACTGCAAGCGGTGTTTCGCCTCGACTTCTCCCGGGCACGACCAAACATCTCGTGGTCGCCGGCGGCGATGAGCATCCAGTGGATGGCCATCTCACTGAAAACCTTGAGATACGAAACCAAATGGTTGAAAAGCGACTGCGGAAAGAGCAAGGGATTATGGCGGATGTGGTTCCTCCTGAGTTCCAGGGTGATGAGGGTCCAGACCTCCTTCTGGTTACATGGGGTTCGAGTAAAGGTTCGGTTTTGGAGGCAGCCACGAAAGTGCGAAACGACTCTACGCGAGTGGGAACGTTGCATTTCTCTCAAGTGTGGCCCCTGGTCCCTGATCAGTTCTTGGGATACCTGGAGAGCGCTGGCGAGGTGGTCTGCGTGGAAGGCAATGCTTATGGCCAACTTGCGCGTTTGATCAGGCGGGAAACTGGTTTTGGTGTTCACAGAAGGGTGCTCCGCTATGATGGTCTACCGATAACGCCGGAGTACATAGTAAAGAAATTGAGGGAGACTGGGGCCCCGCCCTGGAGGGGTGGGGACTGAGCGGAGCGCAGCGAGCGCGAAGAATTGAGGGATTGAGGAGACTGGGGCCCCGCCTTGCAGGGGTGGGGACTGAGCGGAGCACAGCGAGCGCGAAGAATTGAGGAATTCGCAATGTCGAAAACCCAGCAAATAGCAATTTCCTATCCCTTTAATCCCTAAATCCCTGAGTTCCTAAATTCCTGAATCTCTGCTATTTCGAAACTCGAATTTATTCTCGAGGTTAAAGCGAGGGGTAGAATATGGTAAGCATTGAAGATTATGGTGAATATGAAACCGCCTGGTGTCCTGGTTGCGGTAATTTCTCCATTCTGGAGGCGGTCAAGCAGGGTTTGGTTGCTAGTGGAATTGCGCCACATGAGGTTCTATTGGTATCTGGCATCGGTCAGGCTGCAAAAGCACCCCACTACCTTAATGCCAACGTGTTTAATGGACTGCACGGCCGGGCTCTGCCAGTGGCCACCGGAGCCAAGCTGGCAAATCCAGACCTTCGAATTATTGTCGAAAGCGGAGACGGCTGCAACTATGGCGAAGGTGGTAATCATTTCCTTGCTGCCATAAGGCGCAACGTTGATCTGACATTGATCGTACATGATAATCAAGTGTACGGCCTGACCAAGGGCCAGGCCAGTCCAACAACCATGGAAGGTTTTGTTACCAAGGCTCAGCCCGAGGGAGTGGCCTCGGCACCTTTCAACCCGATTGCGGTTGCGGTGGCCATGCAGGCAAGCTTTGTGGCCCGAGGTTTTTCTGGAATGATTGAGCATCTTGCCGAACTTATTGAAAAAGCAATTGCCCACGAGGGCTTTGCCCTCATCGATGTGCTGCAACCATGTGTTTCCTTCAACAAGGTCAACACTTTCGCCTGGTACAAGAAACGTTGTTATACTTTGCCGGATGAATACGATGCCACCGATTGGCAGGCTGCGAT
Source organism: Deltaproteobacteria bacterium (assembly GCA_022340745.1). Classification (GTDB taxonomy): domain Bacteria; phylum Desulfobacterota; class Syntrophobacteria; order BM002; family BM002; genus BM002. Next base: position 11,232 of record JAJDNL010000244.1, on the reverse strand, counting down.
GCAGACGGCTATGGAATGGGGAGATAAGATTCCTCTTGGAATTATTTACCGTAACCAAAGGACCAGCTTTGAAAAAAGATTTTCTGTTCTTGAACATGGCCCCTTGGTTGGTCGGGATACAGATTTTGGAGAGCTCAAAAAGATCCTGGATAAGTTCGCTTAGGCGGAGGCGGGGAAGAAAATTCGGGCTCGAAGAATGGAGGTATTAAGGATGGTAAAGGTTAAAACGTTTGCCACAGAATTGAAAATATTCCATACCATGAAAGAATTGTACGACCTGGATGAAAAGGTAAATCAATTTATAAAAGATAATAATATTAATAAGATAGTTTCTGTAAGCGATACGTGTACTACAGATGATAAAGGAGCCACCATCGGGGTTGTTCGAGTAATTGCCTACGAGTAGTTTGATTCCGGGATTGGGTTGGTTGGAATGATAGACGTATCGGCAATCCGGATGTGCTGGGCTGAACAGGTGGATCCGTCCAGGGGGGTGGATTTGAAGTATCTGCGAGAGCAGCATGAATGCATCTTTGTGTCCAGAGAGGAAGTCCCCCGGGGCAGACGGAAATCGGTAAAGCTACTGTGTGGAGGAGGATCTGATGGATAGACCGTTCAAAGCGATTAAAGTAACTGATAACGTCTACTGGGTAGGAGCAATCGACTGGGGAATCCGTGATTTTCATGGTTATCTCACTGAGAGGGGGACCACCTACAATGCCTTTCTGGTAATGGCAGACAAAATTACCTTGATTGACACGGTCAAACCTCCTTTTCTATCCGAACTTCTCGCCAGAATAAGCTCGGTGGTGGATCCAAAAGAAATCGACTATGTTGTCTCCAATCACGCGGAAATGGATCACTCCGGCTCTCTGGTGGATGTTATAGACGTGGTACAGCCGGAAAAGGTGTTTGCTTCTTCCATGGGCAGCAAAGCACTCAAAGAACACTTTCACCTGGATCGAGAGATTGTGGCGGTCAAAAATGGTGAGAGTCTCAGTCTCGGCAACCTGAGTTTGACCTTCCTGGAGACTCGTATGCTTCACTGGCCCGACAATATGTTTAGTTACCTACCTGAAGAAAAGCTGCTCTTTTCGCAGGATGCCTTTGGCATGCACCTCGCAACCAGTGAGAGATTTGCTGATGAGATCGACGAATCCATCCTGGAGTATGAAGGCGAAAAGTATTATGCTAACATCTTACTCCCTTTCTCTGCGCTGGTGACAAAACTTTTGGATAAGGTTGGCGAGCTTGGTATTGAAATCGATATTATTGCCTGTGACCACGGCCCCATATGGAGAAAGGATCTCGACAAGATTATCGGCTGGTACTCCAAATGGGCCCAGCAGAAACCTACGAATAAAGCGGTAGTTGTTTTCGACACCATGTGGTTTAGCACCGCTAAAATGGCAGAAGCCATTGCCGAGGGCTTGCTGGCCGGGGGCGCGCAGCCAAAGATAATGCCGCTCAAATCGAGTCACCGCAGTAATGTCGCCACTGAAATCCTGGAGGCAGGCGCAGTGGTGGTGGGTTCTCCAACCCTGAACAACAACATGTATCCAACAGTTGCCGACTTGTTGGTTTACCTTAAAGGATTGAAGCCGAAGAACCTGGTGGGTGCAGCATTCGGCTCCTATGGCTGGAGTGGTGAGGCTGTGGGCCAGGTGCGAGGAATGCTGGAAGAGATGAAGATCGATCTGGTGGACGAGGGCTTGCGGATCAAGTTTGTCCCCGACGGTGATTCCCTGAGCAAGTGCTTTGACCTCGGACTTCGGGTCGCAGAAAAGATCAAAGCACTGTGTGAGTCCGCATAGTATAGGACCAAAGTTTTCAATTATAGAGATGATAAAAGAGGAGGTGAAAGCATGCAAAATTCCTGGAAATGCACGAAGTGTGGGTATACGTTGGAGACTGATACACCACCCGAAACGTGTCCAGCTTGCAATGAGAAGTGCGAATTCGTCAATGTAACCTGCTACATACCCGATTGTGGCGACACAGGAAGTGATCCGAGGTTAGGGTCCTAACGCGCTAAAGCGCGCACGTTTGAAAACGGATCTCATATCGCACATCCCACATTTAGAACGAGGGCCTGTTGAAGGTTACGAGTGCGTCTGGACACTGAGTAGAAAGCGGGATTAGTTGTGAGCGTGAAAGTACTGGGGATTTATGGAAGTCCGCGCAAGGGCGGCAACACTGACCTACTCCTGGACAGGATCCTGGAAGGAGCACAGGCAGCCGGTGCTAAGGTGGAGTCGATCTATGCACGGAAGTTAAAGATGAGTGGCTGTATTGAGTGTGGAAGCTGTGATGACACGGGAGAGTGCGCAGTTCATGATGACATGGATACAGTTTACCCACTCCTTCAGGAGGCGGATGTCATTTTTCTGGCCTCCCCGAACTTCTTCTACAATGTCACAGCTCAGGTGAAGCTTCTGATCGACCGCAGCCAGGCCATGTGGTCCAAGAGACTGCTGGAAAAAACGCCGGCACAGAGGCGGAAATACGACGGCGGCAAGGGTTACCTAATCTGTGTGGGGGCCACGAAAGGAAAAAACCTCTTTGTTGGGGTGGAGCTGACGGCAAAATACTTTTTTGATGCTCTGGACATGAGTTACGAAGAAGGGCTCCTGCTCGATAGAATTGAGGCTAAGGGTGAGATCAAAAAGCACCCGGACGTCCTGGAGCAGGGTTTTAACCTTGGAAAGAGCGCGGTAGAGAGTATGAAATCTTGAGATTATTTGAGAGTTTGAGTAGGAGCAAGCTTTGCTTGCGATAAGATCTTTCCTGAGAGAGGAGGAAAGAGAAGATGGCAAAAGTTCTCGTGGTTTATGCCACCAGGACCAGTTCGACGAGAGATATTGCTGATCTCGTTGCAGAAGGAATCCGTTTTTCCGGCAATGAGGCAGTGATTGTAGAGGTGAAGGATATTAAGAGCGAGGCCGATTTCGAAGGATATGACGGCTATGTCTTCGGTTCCCCCACCTATCATGGTGAGATGCTGCAGTCCATGAAAACCATGTTATTTCTGGCGGAAAAGGCCAACCTGGAAGGTAAGGTGGGTGGCGCTTTTGGCGCGCATGGCTGGAGCACCGAGGCCCAGGATCGAATCTACAATACCATGAAAGAAGTCTTTAAGATGGACATGACCAAAGGTCCGCTCCTGTTGAAGTCAGCCTCTTTGGGGGGTGGGGTACAGATGGCCCAGGAGTACGGGAAAGAAATAGGCAGTAAATTGAACCCCTGAACCCTTAAATCTCTGCCTAAGAAAAATCTCCTATCAACAAAGGGAGGTGCGACTCGCTGTGGGTCCATCTTCCTGGTATCTATCCAATTTTTTGAGCTATACCTACCAAATCTTCGCACTTATTCCAGAATTACACCCAGAGAAATTTCTGCGTTCATGTAGACTAGTGCTACACGAGTGTTTATTGTTTACACATTGCAACTCTTACAATGTCAGTGTGAGGAGATGTTATGGAGCCCGAGACGTCAGGGTTAGGGACAGAAAAGAACCGCTTGAGTAAGGAGAAGAGTCACTACCTGCTGCAGCATGCCGACAACCCGGTGGACTGGTATCCCTGGGGGGCAGAGGCATTTGACAAGGCCAAAAGGGAGGATAAGCCCATATTCCTGTCAATAGGATATTCCACCTGCCACTGGTGTCATGTAATGGCACACGAGTCTTTTGAAGATGCAGAGGTTGGCCGTCTGCTCAATGAATCTTTTGTTGCCATTAAAGTTGACCGAGAAGAACGGCCGGATGTTGATATGGTTTATATGGCAGTGTGCCAGGCTATTACCCTGAAAGGAGGATGGCCTCTTTCAGTTTTTATGACGCCTGACGCCAAGCCTTTTTACGCTGGGACCTATTTCCCGAAAACCGGGAAAATGGGGATGCCAGGTTTTATGGACATGATGAGCCATATTGCCAATGCCTGGGCAAATGACCGGGTTCCCCTTCTTGAGGCAAGCGAAAAGATTACCAAAGGCATTCAACCGAGACCTTCCAGTGGATCAATGGCTGAGCTGGGTCTAGATACACTGGAAAAGGGCTACGACCAATTAGCACAGGCTTTCGACCCGAAATGGGGCGGTTTTGGTTCAGCCCCAAAATTCCCCACCCCCCACAACCTCACATTTCTCCTGCGGTGGCACAGGAGAACTGGTGAAATCAATGCCTTGCGCATGGTGGAGAAAACACTCGATAATATGCGATACGGTGGCATCTTTGATCATCTCGGTTACGGTTTCTGTCGCTACTCCGTTGACGAAAGGTGGTTGGTGCCCCATTTCGAGAAAATGCTTTACGATCAAGCCATGTTGACTATGGCGTACGCTGAGGCGCACCAGGCAACGGCTGAGGCCCGCTACGGAAAAGTGGCAACTGAGATCCTTACGTACGTTCTGCGTGACATGACTTCTCCGGAGGGGGGCTTTTACACTGCCGAAGATGCTGACAGTGAAGGTGAGGAAGGACTTTTTTATGTTTGGACTCCCACAGAGATAAAAGAACACCTAGGGAAGGATTTGGGGGACCTTTTCTGCCGATTTTATGACATCGGCCCCCATGGAAACTTCGAGGATGGTCGCAGCATCCTCCACACTCGTATTCCTTTAGAGAGTTTCGCCACCCGGGAAAATATGGAGATTGCCGAGTTGGAAAGGCTTTTGGAAGAGGCAAGAGAACGTCTCTTTCTGAAGAGGGAAAGACGGGTTCACCCTCTCAAGGATGACAAAATACTCACCTCCTGGAATGGATTAATGATTGCCGCCATGGCCAAGGCCTATCAGGCACTTGGTAATCAGGCCTATGTGGCTGCAGCTCAGGGTGCTGCCGGTTTTATTTTGGATAACCTCAAGAAGGATGGACATCGGTTGTTCCGGCGCTACCGCGATGGTGATGTGGCCTACCCTGGCTACCTGGATGATTATGCGAATTTCGTCTGGGGACTGATCGAGCTGTATGAGGCGACTTTCGAAAGCAGTTATTTGGAAGAGGCCATCAACCTCAACCAAAGCATGATCGATCTTTTCTGGGATGGAGCCCATGACGGGTTCTTCTACAGTGGCAAGGCCAATGAAGTTCTTATCAAACAGAGCAAAGAGATCTACGACGGGGCATTCCCCTCTAGTAATTCGGTGGCAACTTTGAATCTGGTCCGTCTCAGCCGCATTACCGGGGATGTTGATCTGGGAAAGAAGGCAGAGCAGGTAGCCGGAACTTTCGCTAAAAGAATCAAAGCCTACCCATCTGCCTACACTCAATTCCTGGCCGCACTTGATTTCATAATCGGTCCGAGCCATGAAATAGTAATTGTGGAAGGCCAGAACGGGAAGAGTTCCAGATCAATAGTTGATGCCATTCACAGGCAATTTGTGCCCAATAAGGTCTTGCTATTGCGGCAAGCCGATCGGCAAAGCGATAAAATTGCGGCTCTGGCTCCGTTTACCAAAGAACTAGGGTCTCAGGGGGACGGCCCAGCTGTTCATATCTGCGAGCAACAGTCTTGCCAGAGGACGGTAACGGAAGTGGATCAGATTGAGACGGCTCTCGGTTAGAGTGTGGTGTGTACAACTATTTTTCAGAATCTTTTGAGAACAGAAGGAGGAGATTATGCACAACAAAAATGAACTTTGCGAAAAAATTAGGTCAATATACCCAGATATCGGGGAATGCGGCATTGACGTCGATGTGGATTACAACGAAGAGAAAAAGGCTTGGGTTGTGGACCTAAAACACGGCAAGCAGCATCTTTCGACCCACTTGGAACCAGAAGATGCAGACGCCTGCATGGAAGGCAAAGAGTGCGTATACTTGGGTACCCAGGTTGCTCAACTCGCAGCTAACATAAAGAGACAAACATAGACCACACTATAAAATAAAAAAGGGCGGGAATTTTCCCGCCCGCGAATGTCTTCTCATTCTGTCAGCTGTCTGCTGAAAGCCCTGAGCCCATCGAAGGGCTGCCTGCTGTACTAGCCTCCCCAAGGCATGCTGGCATAGCTGTCAGATATTTTGTCGCGGTATTCTTTAAAAAATCTCTCGTGAGCTTTCTCCCAGCGAGCAAGCATTTCAAAAGCCTCACTCTCTGGTCCCTCTGTATTTCTGGCCGCATTTGCGTAAAATTCACTCAGATCTTTCTCTATGAGCCAGGCTGTGTTGAAAACAGTTACATCGGGAACCATGGACCCAATTACGCATTGCTCTAAAAACTCAGACTTAGCCCGGTCGTTAAAGTAGTCAGTAGGTTCTAAAACAAATTTCTGCACTTCTGCGAGGTCCACGTCTGTACCCTGTTTCAAGTTGTCTAAAATCCGGCTGATGAAGAGGATGTGCTTCTCCTCCTCTTTGATCAGTTGCTTAAAGGCACTCACCGCAGCGCCAATCCCCATCCTTTCCAGGGAGGTCTGAAAAAAACTCATACCGGTTTGTTCTTGGTTAAGAGCATATTCATAGAGCTTGATAAGATTTTCTTTCGTCGGCATTTAACTCCCCTCCTCTTTGGTAGCTATAGCAAAGATCGTCAGCGAGTATAACGCAATCCCCAGTGCTAAGCAACGATCATCTCTTGAGCCTTTACCTCCCGTCATTTCTTCAATGAGAGAGAGCATCAATCAGATCTTTTCTTCCAGCAGTCGGCCCAGTGCAGCCAAGTGTCCCTTTTCTTCTTGGGCGATCTTGAAAAGCACATCCTTCGTTGCTCTATTCGTACTTTTCGCCGCAAATCTAAGGTAGAGGTCCAAGCCCTGAGTCTCCAGCATCATTGCCAAATCGATCACATTAGAGACTGTTTTCAAGAGAGGCTCATTCTGTTCCATAAACTCCACCATATCAAAACCGCCCTCCAAGACCATTTTGCCGGTATCCATTTGAGATATCCTTGCGTCCCTTCCTGACGTTTGGAGCTTGGAGCTCAGTTCTAAGATTGTCTGCTTGTGTCTATCTTCGATGCTTGCCAGCTTGAAGAAAAGTTCCCTCAGTTCCTGGTCCTCTGCCCTATCGTGCATTTCTTTGTAATACGCTTGCAGAGAGTCCTCCATGTTGTAAGCGAGCGCAACGATCTCAGAAGGGGTCTCATCACCCCGCACCAAGTCTAAATTTAGCTCCTTCGGACCCGTAGCCTCAAGCCCTTGCCAAGCCTTGATACCTCCTTGGAGGTTATAAATTTCCTCAAATCCCTGACCAGATAGCAACTGGGCCGCAACGCGACTCCGTCCGCCCATGGCGCAATAAACAATGACGGGCTTTGCCGGGTCCAATTCATTGAGCGAATCAGACAATGTGGCCAAAGGAATCAACTGAGCCCCAGGGATGTGAGCCTGCTTGTACTCTTTAGGCTGGCGCACGTCCAAGAGCGTAAACGTCCCCTCTATATGCGTTTCCATGAAAGCTGTGGCCTTTTTCGAATCCATGGACTTTACGGGTTTGAACAGCTTTTTCAATAGCATTATTTTCTTTGCCTCCATAAGTGAATTGATTCAACCTGGAAAACCTGGTCCTCAATGCCAGTCCAAAGCGCGTAGAGCATAGCGCATGGCGCATAGCGAAAAAAAAGAGTGAATGGTGAACGATAAACAGTTACGGAGCCAGCGCCTGATCGGTTTACCGTTCAGCGTTTACTGTTTACCTCACGCTTTGCCCTCTGCGCTTAGCGCTTTGCACCATTTGGCATAAGGAGATCATAAATCTTCTCCAGAAGTGAGATGTCACCTACTGATGAAAAAGAGCCTAACGCAATAAGAATCACTGTTCACTGAGCTCTCCGGAGACCTGGAACTTTCTCATGAATTTTTTATCAAGATAATTCTTAAAAACAAAGGCAAGTCCTCCTGCCCAGACTCGGTCTTTCCTCCAGTAGATCGCCTTGCCGTCACCGAGGTTAAAAAGCAACAGATATGTGTCGTTAGGTTTAAAAATCTGCAGCTTACCACCCCCTAGGGTGGCCAGCAGATTGTGGTACAAAATTGGGTTTTGGCGCACAGCGTGTACTCCGACTTTATTCAGAGGGTGACCCCGGAAGTTGATGCAGTCGCCGCCGCCAAAAAGCTCAGGATAGTTCACGCTTTGGAGGTGTTCATTTACCAGAAGTCCGCCATCTTCACCAGTGGGCAGACCTGATTGAAGGAAGAGTTCAGAAGGTTTGATCCCCCAAGCCAGAAGTGCCAGGTCATAGCGATACTCACGACCATCTTCCAAAACAGCACCGCCACTCTCAATTTGACTTACATGGACACCTTCCACCACTTCTAGCCCTCGGGCGGCAAGGGATTCCATGGCCAGGCGACGGACTTTTTCAGGGAAATTTGAAAGAAGCTTGGGACCCGCAAGCAGGCTGATCTGGGCCTCCGACCCATGATTTTGAACCAACCTCCAGATATTACCAGTGATTTCCAGCCCACTGGGACCCCCTCCCACCACCACAAGTTTTGGTTTCCCACTACGGATGAAATTCAAAATCATCTTTTGAGCTTTCAGGAGGTTCTCTATGGGCTTAACCGTAAAAACATTCTCCGCTTCGGGCAGTGGATCTAAAGGAACATGACTGCCAACATTAAAGGAGCTTGCATCATATGGAATTTCTTCTCCTGAGCTGAGAGAGAGCCTACGGTTTTCCGGATCTACCCGAACTACGGATCCAAGCACAAAAGACCCGCCGCGATCCTCGACCATCTTTTTGACGTGAAACCGAACCTCTTGCGGTCTATAAATCCCCGAAAGCACCCCGGGCCCCATGCCCGAGTAATAATGATATGGAGAGGGGCCGATGACAGTCACTCGGTACCCGTTTTTGACAAAAGTATCAAGCCGTTTCAGGGTGGTCATATGAGCATGCCCGCCACCCACTAGAACCAAATGTTTTCCTCTCGACCCCCTCAATATCTGATCTCCTAAAAACCTAGGTGCTGAGTTTACCTTCACGCCTTTTTTCTTCGAGTTTTCCTGTTCCCTCGGGCGTGATTGCGTACATCTGCTCTACTTGGTGGGTGAGTCCGGCTTCCATGAGTCTCCTGACGGTACCTCGCACACGAAATAGCGGCAGCCCAGTCTTCTGGGCCACATCCTCAAGGGTAGTGGGAGTAGTCAAGGTGAGGAGGACTGACACTCCAGTGGACCCTAAAATGTCGTCAGATGGCAAGCAGACCATTTGTTGTCCTAACTAAATCGCCCTTTGAAAAAATACCAATCCCTACAATTGGAAGCCAGACTGCATTATTCTGAGACTTGAAAGCTTAATGAGAGAAAGATACGCATGATCCCAAGTGCAGTCAATACGCAAAGCTACTAAATCAATGGGATTTTTAATAGACAAGGAAGGAAACTGATTGCAACTGTTGATATCCCAGGTTGCATCTCTCTTGAAGCATGTTTATATGAGCAGATATGTACATACATTCTGAAGATGACAATCTAACTAATCTTAGCGATTGCAAAGATGGAGAAGCTTGACAGAGAGTTGAAGGGCCGGGACTTCAAACGGAACGTCACTGATTTGCTGAAAGCGGACGATTTCGCTGGAGTATTGGAGACCTTCCGTTCCTACCCTGCACGGCGGGTGATTAATCCATTATTCTCCTGTTTGTGCAGCACCGAGCCACAGATTAAATGGCGCGCCATCACGGCCCTGGGAGCGGTGGTGGCAGACCACGCTCAAGAGGACATGGAATCGGCCCGGGTTGTGATGCGGCGAATGATCTGGAACTTGAACGATGAGTCTGGTGGTATTGGTTGGGGTTTGCCGGAGACCATGGGTGAGGTCATGGCGCGACACGAAGGGTTGGCCAGGGAATATGTCAATATTCTCGTATCATACATCTGTGAAGACGGTAATTTCTTGGAACACCAACCTCTACAACAGGGTGTCTTGTGGGGACTGGGCAGACTGGCCCAGACACGTCCCGAATTGCTGCAAAATGCAGCACCGCATCTGCACCCATTTCTGTCATCAGAAAATGCAACCCTGAGAGGGTTGGCGGCTTGGGCAATAGGTTTGCTTACAGCTGGGCAAGACGCCCCAGGCTTAGAGGTGTTAAAAAGTGACGACACTGAAGTTACACTCTGCCTGAATGGAGCAGAGCGTACGTATCGGATAAGTGAAATAGTAAAAAAAGCACTGGCCGGAGATGTGAGATGTGAGATGTGAGATAAAACCTATTGGATTTGGAGTGTTCAGTCGCACATCACATATCCCAGATCTCACATCCCAAAGTTTACCACCATTATGGCTGACTCAGCATACAAACCTTTATGATATTGGAGGTATGAAAATGAAATTGAAAAACTATTTTGAATCTGTGAAGGGTCGCGGCGTGTTGGCTACGGCCGATGCAGATGGCAGGGTGGATGCTGCAATTTACGCCACTCCACATTTCATTGACGATGAGACGATTGCTTTCATCATGCGTGACCGCTTGACCCATCACAACCTGCAATCGAATGCTCATGCAGCTTACCTGTTCATGGAATCAGGAGGAGGCTTTGCAGGAAAGAGACTTTTTCTCACCAAGATGAGAGAAGAGCAGAACAGTGAGCTTCTCAATTCACTAAGGAGAAAAAGCTATTCTAACGATGAAAAGGAGTCGAAATTTTTAGTTTTTTTCCAAATCAATAAAGTCCTGCCACTCATCGGGGCTGGAGACAATAAATAGGCTGACACATTTTGGGATGTTGTAACCTGTTTCAAATTCTTGTCAGGAGCAACCAGAAGCCTGTTGCCTTTGACCGTGACCTGTGTCAAAATTCCGGTCAGTAACCTTTGATTCACAATAGATGATTGAAAAGAAAGGATGTGTCATGGCGGGAGATTCTGTAACGATGTATTCACTCAGCACCTGCAGTCATTGTAAATCGGTCAAGAGATTACTCGACGAGTGCACCATTCAGTATGAATTCACCGACGTGGACCTGCTTAAGGGTAAAGAGCGTACAGCCATCCTGGAAGATGTGAAAAAGTTCAATCCAAATTGTTCGTTCCCCACCATTATTATTGGTGAAAAGGTCATCGTCGGATACAAGGAACAAGAGATCAAAGAAGCTCTGGGGTTAAAATAATGGACATTGAAAAGCTCTACGAGATGTTACGCAAGGTACAAGAGCCCAAAGGTTACTATTTCAGTAATGACAAAGAAAGAACCTTTGAACTGCTGGAAGGTCTCTTGGAAAACAAGGAGCGTTACGGCTACATGGCGTGTCCCTGTCGGCTGGCAAGCGGTGACCGAGAATGGGACAAA
>JAJDNL010000232.1 GCA_022340745.1 Deltaproteobacteria bacterium | reverse complement strand
GCCAAAAGAGGAAGCCCCACTCGCGAACGACTCTACCACAAACCAGCGGTTCTTTGTCAATTGGAAAAAAGTACAGGAGTTTCGCCAAAAATGCTATGAGCGACTCAGGCCAAAGGTGAAAGCTCCTCCACAACGAGCAATTGAACCCCGCACAAGCGGGATTCGAAATGTAAGGAAGGTATCCCGTTTTGTTGGAATTCGCCTTCCCCCGCCCACAGCTGCGCTTGAAGTGACCAGGCCGGAGCCTCGGAACGACAGAAGAAATGCCAGGAAGGCGTTTTCACTTTAAATGAGATCTCAACTCAGCAAGAGCTTCAAGCTATAAAAATAAGCCATCCATTTTGGGGAAACTCCTGGGAAAAACGACTATTTCCAGAATTAGAAATAGTGAGAGAAAAGTTGGGTATTGAAATGGAAGGGCTCGACGCAAGCCCACACGCCGAAGCCCGAGACACAAGCTTGCCTTGTACCTCTAAATTGAGGGCTGCTGGAGTTTGTCAAGATCCTTTTCTGGAGCAACGGGAAAAACCCACTGATTTTTGCACTTTTCGCTGCAAAAAATGTAGACTCCAGCATCGCTGTGGAGGAGCGTGGACAATTCATCTTGGTGAACAATCCCTAATGTCTTTTTGCAATGCTTGCAGATGAGTTTCATTGCGGCTCGGCCTCCATCAACTACTTCGATGCTCCCCTCCGACCACTGTTACGCCGAAGTTGGTCTGCGTCAACAAGGTCAAAGAAGATATGAAAGGCAGGTTCCAGAGTGAGCTAACCCGGATATTTCACGAATCACTTGCTGCGACCACGGATATGGCCGTCCTTCCTGGCGTCCTCAGGTGTTGGATCCTGCGACGTACCGTTCAGGTACGCCTCGGACCCGACACCCTGCGGTTGCCAGGTGGCACACCGATCCTCTTCGCGCTCGCTGCGCTCCGCTCAGTCCCGCACCGCAAGCGGCATCTGCGACAAGCGGGTTCCCAGTTTCGTGGTCTCGCGACAGCAATTCATGAAATATCCGGGTTGAACTCAGCTCGGTCATACAAAAATGCAAGAGTGGTGCCAGGAAATAGAATGTGTGAAACCCTTTGAAGAACAAACAAAAAAAGCGGAGCAAGGACTCCGCGCTTTACACATCCTGATGTGTATGTCTCTTTTTTCTTTCTCGCCGTTGTTACCTCATCACTACCTCAGCTTCGGTAGTCATTTCTTTTATCTACTCGCAAGAAGGTAATTGAAACTGTACCAGTAGAACCATTCTCTTTGGTCACCTTCCATCACCTCCTTGGTCATGATGTTCTGGTGTGCGCTCTTTCCTTGTGGAACATTGTTGCCGGCACTCTTCACTCTTCTCGTTACAATTTCGCACGCAAGCCAAACTCTGTTGTGCCGACCACTTCCAGCTATAACAACTGCGAGTACAGCTGATGACTTCATCGCTACAGAGAGAGATGCATTCCTCGTAGGAGTATGGCTGCTTGCTTGGCGTGGCGCAGGCGAACGTCATAGCGACCAGCAAGGTTATCAGCACTGGAGAAGCTGATTTTATTATCCTCATCTTGTTATCCTGAACTCCCAAGGAGGGTTTTTCTTCGCACCATGAATTTCACTTTTGCCCCGGCTGTCCACGGGTGGGCATGGTTTTTGCTGAAATTTTTACGTTGTTTTCTTGACGTTGCTTGTATAGTCTACTCTATATACAAATTCAAACAAGGATAGATGAATGAAAACAAAATTATGGTGGCCCTCGGTTTTCTTGCTCATGATATTTTTGGTAGTCGGATGTGCAGGAGTAAGTACCGATAACACAGCCACATATGATGTGTTTCCCTTCCGAAATCCTTCCTATCAAGAGCGTGAATTTTCTGATGTTGGTATGCGATTCACCAACGCCTTTGCTGCTGCCTGTGCCAGGTATTCTCTTGAGGTAACAGTAGTTGGAGACGACCAATTCGATTCAACAAAAGACACGAACGTCCAAGATGCTCTAGCCTATGCGAGGGAGTCTGGGGCCGACTATATAATCTACGGCTATGTCACCAAGTGGGAAAATAAACCCACGTTACTGACAAGTGAACAGGACTTTGCTGGTTTGAGCATTTTTGTCCGTTCGGTTGACTCTGGCGAAGTTGTTTTTTCATCTGAGATTCAAGCACACGGCATTCGCTACTCTAGACATGGCTCTGGCACTTCACAACTCGGTCTATCCTACACGGGAGCACGGGTTAACCTAGTCCATAGCCTTTCAACGGAGATGGTAGAAAGATTCTTGGGCATGTGATATAGGCCCACAAAAAACTCATTTTTAAAAGGACACTGCGGAGCTTTGGCTCCGCTTTTTTATTGAAGCTCCCTGCAGCAAGCTGCAGTCCCGCTAAAGCGGGATTCGAAATGTAAGGAAGGTATTCCATTTTATTGTAGTTCGCTCGCTAACCCCGCAGCAAGACTTGTCGACGAGACTTGTCGACGAGCTCAAGTCGTGTCGCTCAAGTCGTGTCGCTACGGGGAATGCGCTCGCCCTGTTGAATCCCGCCTTCGGCGGGTCCGCGTAGCGGAATTCTACAGGGCGAGCTGGAGCATTTTCAGCATCGAAACTCTGGTTTTCAAAAGTGGAACTATTTTTCCCTTCTTAGAGAACTATCTTACTCATACCCGTGGTGTTGCCTTTCCCATTATTCGGATAAGTATTTGTAAGTTATAGAAAAGTATGAAATCCACCGTTCTGGCACACCCTTTGCTCTCATTAAAGAGAGCCACCCATCAATTGGTTGGCCTGCGCAGATGGAGGCTTTATTGCCATGAGATTCACCTGTGCCAACTGCATGAAAGTATTTGAAAGAAACGAAGAATGCATGATGCACTTTAGAGATGATGCAATCTATCTGTTTTGCAGCAAAGATTGCAGGGACAAATGGATTTATTTAATCATCCTAGAAAAGGAGTCAGCCTCAGAAGAACTGGCGCTTGCTTAGGGATGGAGCAATGTCGATAGTGGTCATTAATAAAAAATGTCCAAAATGTGAGAGCGTTGAACGCTACAGAATAAAACGAAGTTTATGGATGCGTTTCATACCTAAAAGCAAATATTATCTGTGCGAACACTGTGATGGAAAATTCATTTCTGTAGATGATTCATTTTCGCTATATTGGCCATTTGGGCAGGCTGCCTGAGGAATCTTACCACCCCTCCATGCTGCTCACCTACCTGAACAAAACAGTTGGTTTCCCCTCCAAACAAAGGCACCCACTCTTCCCCCCCATTAGCTAGCACAGAATTGTTAGTGAGGACTTTTTTTGTTGCTACTTGTCCCTTCGTTCTTGTACCCTGGTAGCAGTAAAAAACCTACAGAAGAAGTATGAGAGAATCCGCTAGGAAATCGATAAGGCGGTGGCAAGAAAAGAGAAGAAGACACTCCCATTTAAAAACCCTAAGCAATGCCCCTACGGGCACAAGCACCTCTCTTGGGGACCAAACGAAAAGCAGGTTTACTGCTGGGACTGTAACAGAAACTATCCCCTCTCTAACTGTTTCGGCTCTCGTACGGTGAGTACTCCAAGCAAGGCTTCAGAGAAGCAACTGTCTCTTTTTAAAGAGGAAGAGTTAGAGTAGGAGTCTCCGCTCAAACAGGTATGGATATCGAAACCCGACTCCATCCCAGAATCCTTGTTAATTGGTATGCTTTCATCAAAACTTACCAAGGTTCTGTCACAGGAAAGACAAAGGATATCAGTGTTGACGGTGTTTGTATTTTTTCGCCCGTGGAGCCTGAATTAGGAGAAAGCTTTAAAATTGTTCTCAAGCCCCCTGGAGCAAAGTCCATTCCGGTGATTGCTAAATTAGTGTGGTCGGACAACTTAGACATCGATGATAAAGCAGTATTCGGAATGGGCATCAGATTCATGGCAATAGCACCCGAAGATCGAAAATACATAGGTACCTTGGTAGAACAAGAGAGTAATGATGAGGTGCCATCTGGCCTCTGACGCAATCAAACGAATCAGCCTTATCAGTGACACATAGCTTAAATGCCAAGCGCACTCATGGGTAGGTCACCTGAAACAGTGGACTGTCTGTGAAGATTCCTTGTTAAAGAA
Organism: Deltaproteobacteria bacterium; assembly: GCA_022340745.1. Classification (GTDB taxonomy): domain Bacteria; phylum Desulfobacterota; class Syntrophobacteria; order BM002; family BM002; genus BM002. The sequence goes on along the minus strand of JAJDNL010000232.1, from coordinate 1,215 downwards.
CAGGAGAAAAAAAGATGTCTTGGTACGAGGTGGTATTGAGCAGTGAGCAGCTGTCCGAGGGAGTATCTGAAAAAATCCAAAGTGACTTTGAGGCACTTTTTGTCAAAGCTGGAACGGTTCCAGAGATGGCGTTATTTTGTGATACCTTCCCAGTGCCTCAGTTCTCCATGTACTTCTCACCAGTGGCCGTGCTACATGCCTCCGACCTGATTTCCGGCTACTCTGGCGCTGCTTGTGAAAAACCAAATGCCAGCGAGGTAACGTTACTTGTCGGAGATGAAAACTCAGCCTGGGATTTACTGGAATAATAAAACTCCGCTATCTTCACTAGCCCTGATATTGTGCCAGAATGCAACTCAGGCGAGGGTGCATTCAGGGATGTAGAGTAGCCTTTACCATGACCGAGGAGACTGCTATGAAAAAACTCATCATTTTCTTGATATTCCTACTTACTTTCGTTGGCTGCGGGATCAAGGGAGGCAAATCATTCCCGGATCTCGAACAACCTGATGCTTTTTGTGAGGTAATCCAGAAGCCAGCGCCCCTGTTGATGGGAACTTGGGAAGGTCATTTTAGTAGACCAACCACCAAAGGCACGGACAAGAACTATGTTAGGTATCGATTGATAGAATACGATGGCAAATATGCCCTTTATTTTTATCGCACCTGGCGAAGCGGACGAAAAAAGGTAAAACAATGGAAAACGTGGACTATCAACGGTCAGGAAATATCGGCGCCGGGTGGTTATGGGGTGAAAATATTCGTACGGGGTAGTGATGTCTACTTTACCATTCGAGGGATCAAGGAGCCAGCCAGGATGTCACGGGTGGTAGAATAAGGCGTCAATAGTGAATCGACCCTGGCGCCAGCTTTCAATGCTTTATCAAGGCGAAAGGTGAAACAAGCCAAGCGATCGGGAAGTTCACATCCATACTTTGATCCGCACTTTTTTACTTGAGTACCCTCCGCTATCTGCAGTCTCGCAAATATGAATCTGAGACTGGGGCAGGACAACCTGCCTTTTCGTTGTGGGATCAAAAAAACAGCCGCTCATGCTGGCCAAGAGCGGCTGTTTTTTTGTCTCAATGGTCGGGACGAGAGGATTTGAACCTCCGACCCCCTGAACCCCATTCAGGTGCGCTAGCCAGACTGCGCCACGTCCCGACAGGTTTGAAACCTAACACCATGCGGGCACAGTGTCAAGCAATCTAGTAA
>JAJDNL010000231.1 GCA_022340745.1 Deltaproteobacteria bacterium | reverse complement strand
GCCAAAAGATCGTTTCCGGCAAGTCGCGCCACTATCTCCAGAGTGCTTCGAGCTGCACGAAAACTTGGGCCAAGGCGAGCAAGCGGGGCCAGATCAGACGGTTTCCGAGCCAAACTACTTAAAAGCCGCATTGGCCGTAATCTGCCGGATTCATCAATTGCATTGAGGGCGCTGGCGGGAATAGCCATGTCTGTGGTGTCAGCAATGGCCCTGATGGTCATGAAGGGCAGGTTTGCCCTGCTTGCCATTTCAGCCACCGAACCACTTTCCATGTCCACCGCTATGGCGTCGTTTTGGTTGGAAAAGTTGAACTTCTCCATTGGGCTTGTGAGTACTCTGGGGCTTTGCGCCAAAGGTTCACTAAAAATCTCTAGACGGTTCTTCAGCCGGGATACCAGTCGGTTATGCCAGTCCGTATCAGTGGAGAAAACAGTTTTGTGGGAAGCAATCACACTCGTGGGAAGGATCAGGTTGCCTGGAGAGAGCTTCGGATGAAGCGCCCCTCCACTGCCCCAGCTAAGCAAGGCGGTTGCACCTTCAGCTATCAGGAACTCTGAAGCAGCGAACGCATTCTTGGCGCCAATGCCGGCGACTTTTAGGAGAGTTGTTCCGTCCAGCCGAACGAACCCGTCGGCTCCTATGGGAACCATTGTCAGACACCGGGCCTCGGACTTCAACGCTGCTACAATTCCTAGTACTCTCAAGGTGCTTACAGTCCCGAAAAGCTAATCCTTTAGGTCAGGTCGGAGTTACACGATTTTGCTGGCAAAAATAGCAAGCTGATTTGGAGTACTGGAGTATTGGAATATTGGAGTGTTGAAAAACGGTAAAACTCGGACCTCAAATTGAATAATCATTACTCCATCACTCCAATACTCCTGCAGACTCCCGAATCAAGGAAAAACCCCAGGAGTCGGATCCTCAGGACCCGAATTCTTTACCCTTATTTACCAATTATGTTACGGTAGCGAGCCAGGGCCCATAAAGGGAAATACTTGTCGTAGCCGTGATATTTTAGGTAAAAAACCCGCGGGAAGCCGGGCGCGGTGTGCACCTCATCCTGCCACAAGCCATCGTCTCTTTGGCTCTGTAATAGATATTCGGTAGCGCGTCGCAGGTGGGGGGAGTCGACTTCGCCGGCAGCCATGAGACCGAGCATGGCCCAGGCGGTTTGAAAGGAAGTACTATCGCATCCACGACCGGCCACGGTTGGGTCACCATAAGAGCAGCACGCTTCACCCCAGCCGCCATCAGGGCGCTGGGTAGACTTTAGCCATTCAACCGCTCGCCGGATGTAGGGTTGGTTCGGATCTTCGCCAGCCGCTTCCAAGGCCATCAGTACCGACCAGGTACCGTAAATATAGTTGGTGCCCCAACGCCCGAACCATGAGCCGTCGGCTTCCTGCTCGCGGCGCAGAAAATTAAGACCTGCAGCAATCGTTTTCCAATAGCCTATTTTGTCAACCGTCGCCAGCAGGGTTATGCAGCGGGCCGTGAGGTCACTGGTTGGTGGGTCCAGCAGGGCCCCGTGATCAGCGAAAGGGATTTCATTGAGGTAATAGTAAGTATTATCGGCGTCAAAGCTACCAAAACCGCCATTCTTTGACTGCATCCCAGCAAGCCAATCTGCGGCCCGCCGTATTGACTCGCGGTAACGTTCCAGTCCGGTCAGATGCATGACCCACGCTATTACGGCGGAGTCGTCTAGGTCGGGATAGTGTGGATTCGCATACTCAAAGGCCCAACCACCGCCTTTAAGATGAGGGCGATTCTCTCTCCAGTCACCAGGTTCGTCAGACAACTGGCGTTCCTTGAGCCAATCCAGCGCGCGTAAAAGCTCGTCTGTGGGTTCGCCTCCGGTTACTTGAAGTAGTGCTGCAGCGGCGAGGCAGGTGTCCCACATGGGGGACAGACACGGCTGGCAGTAGGCCGAATCCTCACCAATTACCAAGAGCTTTTGAAGGGCTTGCTTGGCGATCACCCGATGGGGATGATCCGCTGGATAGCCCAAGACCTCCAAAGCTTCCAGGGCATTGACCATGGCAGGAAAGATACCACCGAGACCGTCGGTGCCATTGAGCCTCTCAATGAACCAATCTGCGGCTTTCTTTATGGCACGTCGCCGCACACCAGGAGGAAGGAACAGTTCCAAAAACCTTCCCACTTTATCCAAACCCAAAAACAAGCGGTTCAGAGGAGAACGGATTGAGAAATAGTTTTTCTCCTGCTCGGGCGGCGTAGTAAACAATTCCAGAATATGGACTTGCCTCGGATTTTTGGCCTGGGGTTTCAGGGTGCAGAGAATGAACAGGGGCACCATTACAGTGCGCGACCAATACGAAACTTTTCTCAAATGAAAAGGAAACCAGCGAGGCAAGAGCACGATCTCTACCGGGATGAAGGGTACTCCCCTCCAGGGAACCTGGCCAAAAAGAGCCAGAGTAATGCGGGTAAATACGTTGGAGCGGGCTGCGCCGCCGTGAGCCAAAATAACTTTGCGGGCTTTGACCATATGGGGAGCATCCGGGTTGTCCCCCGCCAACTTCAGAGCGTAGTAGGCTTTTACCGAACAACTGAGATCAAAGTCTCCCCCACTGTAAAGATTCCAGCCACCGTCTGAACCCTGGTGTTCACGAAGATAAACAGCGATCTTGGCCTCGAGTTCGTGGTCGATCTCATCCATATAGTGCATCATAAGGATGTACTCGGCAGGGATGGTGGAATCGGCCTCTAGATCAAAACGGTAATGGCCATCGGAATGCTGGAGGGTAAGCAGGGACTCATTGGCTTGCGCTATAGAGCGCTCGAGCTCCACCTCAAAGATACGCTCGGCGAATCTCTCGTGAGTCGGAATGACTGGTGCGCCTGAGGACTGCGGCATAGTATTCAGTCCCTTGTTTTCGTTGTTAGACTCTTAAATCTAATAATATTATCAGAAACATCGGCGATGAGCAATGCCAATGAAAATGCTCCAGCGAGCGCCTTCCCCTAGTCCGCCTCAAGCGGACTAGGGGAAGGCGCTCGAACTACAATAAAATGGACTCATTCCTTACATTTCGAAGACTCCCTGTCCGCCGCAGACGGACTGCAGGGAGCTTCAATTACTAGTTGCTGCAAGGACAGCTTATCATTAAAGAGGTAGCTTATGCTACACATGAACTGTTTTGTCAAGCACCATTTGGTTGGTTCATTATGACCGTCAGGGGGTGTTGTAGTGTTGGGTTGTTGGGATATTGAAGGCCCAAGAGTTGCTAGCGCCAAATCTCAGAATATTAGGTGTCAGGTTTCAGGTGTCAGGAGAGAGAAACAAAAAAGCAGAGACCCGAACACTGAAACCTGATCCGTTTTTAATACTGAATATCGAAACTGGGGACCCGCCCGCAGGGTGGGGAGTCCGAAGGACAATATCGAATCCGCCTCCGGCGGAAACAGCAGAAGTTTTTGAAAAGAATAAGACAATGTTTTTCACTTCGATATTCTGCGGTTCCTTGTTCTGCTGTTCTGCAGTTCATCTTCTCAAAGCTACAGGACATTTTTCTTGACAATCCGAAGCGGTATGTTAACTTCAGCACTTCTGGATTTTGCTACACATAGTGCGAGATTGGACAGGTTTGGAGAGATGAATGGACTATAAAAAAACGCTCAATTTGCCTCGAACGGATTTTCCCATGAAGGCCAACCTGGCGAAAAGGGAGCCGGTCGTTATGGAGAAGTGGGAGCAGCTGGATTTGTACGCCAAGCTCAGAGAAGTGGGTAAAAACCGGCCACATTATGTGCTTCATGACGGTCCTCCCTATGCCAATGGTCATATTCACTTGGGCACCGCTCTCAACAAAATTCTTAAAGATATGATTGTCCGCTCCAGGCAGTTAATGGGCTACGACAGCGTGTATGTTCCAGGTTGGGATTGTCACGGGTTGCCCATCGAACATCAGGTAGAGAAGGAATTAGGTGAACAGCGGCATGGGATGAGCCAGCTGGAGTTGCGACGTCGCTGTCGTGAATATGCTGAGAAATTTATCGATATTCAGCGGCAGGAGTTCAAGCGGTTGGGCGTGATGGGGGACTGGGAGAACCCCTATCTGACTATGTCGTATGGCTACGAGGCAACCATTGCCAGGGAACTGGGAAAGTTTATTACCCGGGGTAGTGTGTACAAGAGCAAGAAACCGATTTACTGGTGTAGCTCCTGTCGAACTGCACTAGCTGAGGCGGAGGTGGAATACGAGGAGCACCAGTCGCCCTCCATTTACGTGAAGTTTCCCCTCATCGACGACCTCGGCCAAAAGGTATCTGCGCTCAACGGCCGGAGGGTATCTGTGATCATCTGGACCACGACACCGTGGACTATCCCGGCCAACCTTGCCATTGCCCTCCACCCGGACTACGAGTATGCGGTGGTAACGTTCGGCGATGAAGCGTGGATCATCGCCGATGGGTTGGTGGAGGAAGTAATGGCCAAGGCGGAGATCTCAGATTATGAGATCCTGGCTCGCTTAGCCGCTGCAGACCTGGAGGGTATGAAGTGTCGACATCCTTTTATTGAGAGGGAGTCGATTATCGTGCAAGCACCATATGTGACCCTTGATGTGGGCACAGGCTGCGTGCACACCGCGCCCGGTCACGGTCGGGAAGATTTCGAAACCGCCTTGAAATACGATCTGGAGGTGTATTCTCCCGTGGATGATGACGGCTGTTTTACGGCAGACGTACCGCACTTCGCCGGTCAGTTCGTGTTCGACGCCAATAACGGTGTCAATGAAAAGATCGCCGAACTTGGGAACCTGGTAAAAAAAGAGAGCATAACCCACACCTATCCCCACTGCTGGCGGTGTAAGGAACCGGTTATCTTCCGCGCCACTGAGCAGTGGTTTATCAGTATGGAGTCCAATGATCTCCGGCAGAAAGCGTTGCAAGCAATCGACCAAGAGGTGAAGTGGATACCCAGTTGGGGTCAGGAACGCATTCACGGCATGATTGAAAATCGGCCAGACTGGTGTATTTCCAGGCAACGGGCCTGGGGTGTACCCATCACCGTCTTTTACTGCCAGGAGTGCAATGAGATTCTGGCCGATTCCGCGGTGCTGGAACACGTGGTTTCCCTTTTTGCCGAAAAGGGGGCCGACATCTGGTTTGCAGAAGAGGCGGTGGACTTACTACCGGCAGGAACAAAATGCAGCGGGTGTGGAGGCTCCACCTTCACCAAGGAAATGGACATCCTGGACGTGTGGTTCGAATCCGGAGTGAGCTATGCCGCGGTGCTCGAGCCGCGGGAGGATCTCCACTCGCCGGCTGATCTTTACCTGGAAGGGAGTGATCAGCACCGCGGTTGGTTCCATAGTTCCCTCCTGGCAGCAATGGGTACTCGGGGACATGCTCCTTACCGTACTGTGCTTACCCATGGGTTCGTGGTGGACGGGACGAGTCGTAAAATGTCTAAATCACTGGGTAATGTCATTGCTCCAGATGAAATCATCCAGAAGTATGGCGCCGAGATCCTCAGGCTTTGGGTGGCTGCCGAAGATTACCGGGACGACATTCGGATCTCGGAAGAGATTCTCCAGCGACTTTCTGAGGCCTATCGACGGATCAGAAACACCTGTCGCTTTCTGCTAGGAAATCTAAGCGATTTTGATCCTGAGCGGGACAGGGTCCACCTGGCTTCCATGGACTCGCTCGATCGCTGGGCCCTGCATCGGCTGCAACAGCTGGTGAAGAGAGTGGCGCAGGCATATGAAAGCTTCGAATTCCACAAGATTTATCATGCCATCCACAACTTCTGCGTTGTGGACCTCAGTGCCTTTTACCTGGATGTATTGAAGGATCGACTCTACGTTTCCGCTGCCACCTCTGAAAAGAGGCGCTCGGCCCAGACCACCATTTTTGAAATAGCAGTAACCCTCGTGCGCCTTATGGCTCCCATCCTGGCATTCACCGCTGATGAGGTGTGGGAGCATCTGCCGCCTTTTTCAGGAAAAAGCGAAAGTGTCCATTTGGAATTGCTTCCAGAGCCGGTGGCTGCTTATGAAGATGAGGCTATAGAGAAAGAGTGGAAGAGTATTTTGGACACCCGGGTGGAGGTAAATCGAGCTCTGGAACTGGCGCGAAAGAATAAAGAAGTGGGACACTCTTTGGATGCAGAGGTTACTATCGGTATCAGTGGGCCACTTTTGGAACGTTTGCGTGGCCAGGAGGACATACTGAGCCGGGTCTTTATTGTCTCCAAGGTGAGACTTGCAGAGGCAGAAAGCATTGAATCCGGCGTAGAGGCTGTTGACATACCGGGAATGCTGATTCAGGTAAGACCAGCTCTAGCAGAAAAATGCGGCCGTTGTTGGGTCCATGATGAGAGCGTGGGCACCGATGCTAATCAACCCGAGGTCTGTGAGCGGTGTGTTAAAGAGTTGGAAGCGCAAAGCGCATAGCGCAGAGGGCATGGAGCATGGGGCATGGAGCATGGGGATAAGGCGAGAAAAGCGGGAAAAGCGAGAAAGGCGAGAAAGGGAAGAGCAGGAGGTAGCCTGCTGACACCTGACACCTGAAACCCCAAGATTTGATGTTTGGATTGTGGGATGTGGTTTTCTTGCACCTTGCGCCCTGAGCCTTACTCCTCCTGCCTAGTGCCGAGTAAAAAAGCGCCATTTGAAAATAGACCAAGGCATGACCAAAAAAGGGATTTTATTGAGATCTCACCTTAAACTCTTTCTGCCCCTTGCGGCCGGAGTGCTGGTTCTCGATCAGGGAAGCAAAGCGCTGGTGAGTGGTTCCTTGAAAATGCACGAAATCCGGCCGCTCATCCATGGTCTGCTCAATGTGACCCGGGTTCACAACACAGGGGCAGCTTTCGGGATGCTGGCTGGTCAGGCCTCTCCCCTGCGGACGGGCTTTTTCCTGGTGGTGTCGCTTGTGGCCATGGGGGTGGTACTCTGGATGCTCTATCGTCTGCCTCCGGGGCAAAAGGTGGAACTTGTGGCCCTGTCGCTGATATTGGGTGGGGCGCTGGGGAACGTTTTCGATAGGGTTCGGCTGGGAGAGGTCGTTGATTTCATTGACGTCTATTACCGCAGTTACCATTGGCCCGCGTTCAACGTGGCCGATTCGGCCATCAGCATCGGTGTGATCTTGCTCCTCTACCGATTGGTGTTTGCAAAAGAGTAGAAAACCCGGCCTGACTGAGGTTTCAGTGTTCAGGTTTCAGGATTTATGTTCTTTTTCCTGACACCTGACACCTGACACCCGACACCTGAATAAAGGCAAAGCCATTGGGGTTGATCAAGGGATTTCGCCGCCGCAGAAAAAAAGTTGACGATCTATAAATTTTTTCTTGATTCTTTATATAGATAAGTTTATAGTGATCCGATTCGCTGGCGTAGCTCAATGGTAGAGCAGCTGATTTGTAATCAGCAGGTTGCGGGTTCGATTCCCATCGCCAGCTCCAAACGTTTTGGGATTGCGTGGTCAAAAATTTATATGGTGGGTCGCGAAGCTGAGGCCCCAAATAGCCGCGGAGAGGTTCCCGAGCGGTCAAAGGGAGCAGACTGTAAATCTGCCGGCGCAGCCTTCGGAGGTTCGAATCCTCCCCTCTCCACCATCGTTGAATATAATTTTAGTAGGAGATAGTGGCGCCATAGGCGACTCTAGGACCATTATCGTTAAGCACTACACTCTTCCTTATGCCTTGAACCTACGGAAGTCTTCAGCACCCAGCCCGAACTTTCGGTCTGGATGTACTCGTTCAGGCTTGGTCCAGTCACCCATAACGCCCCTGTTCGAGCCCACGTAGCTCAGTAGGTAGAGCACTTCCTTGGTAAGGAAGAGGTTCACCGGTTCAAGCCCGGTCGTGGGCTCCATTTTCTCCAAGTCTCTCTAAACAAAGTAGGCAGCCATCTACCCAGAATTAACTTTATTCAGGAGGAACCGCCATGGCGAAGAAGAAGTATGAGAGGACGAAGCCGCATATAAATGTAGGTACGATCGGTCACATAGACCATGGGAAGACGACGTTGACGGCGGCGATAACGAAGCATTTATCGAAGAAGGGCATGGCGGAGTTTGTTCCGTTCGATGAGATAGACAAGGCTCCGGAGGAGAAGGAGCGCGGGATCACGATAGCGACGGCGCATGTGGAGTATGAGACAGATAATCGTCATTATGCCCATGTTGATTGTCCTGGTCACGCGGACTACATCAAGAACATGATCACTGGTGCGGCTCAGATGGACGGGGCGATATTGGTAGTGG
>JAJDNL010000224.1 GCA_022340745.1 Deltaproteobacteria bacterium | reverse complement strand
AATTATTTCTCTCATTCTTCACCCTCCTTTACCCGTTTGCATGATAGTTGATGTTATAGTAGAAGCAATGGTCTAAAGAATCCTGATGGAAGATTTACCACAGAGGGAACAAGGGGACATTTAAGATTTAAGATTGTAGATTTAAACAAGTCTGATTTTAAAGAATTTCTCAATCTGCAATCTACAATCAACAATCTGAAATTACATTCCTCCGTGTCTCTGTGGTTAATGAAAGCATTTATCGAACTTTGGTATCTACAGTATGCCAAGCTAGAGGAATAGGCGTTTTCGAATTATGCCAAGGGCCTCCCAGAGAAAGATGTCCAACGTTGAGAAAAAAGTCAGACGGCTCATGGGCCGAGCTATGCAGCGCTACGGGCTTATCAATGCAGACGACCGCATCCTTGTGGCCCTAAGCGGAGGTGTGGACAGCACTTCACTTCTCTGGCTCCTCCATGATCGGCTCGGGCGAATTCCCATTACGTATAAGCTGTTTGCCGTCCACGTAGACCTAGGTTTTAGAGATGAGGATTACTCTGCCGTGCAGGCCTGGGTGGAGTCATTGGGCATCCCTCACCAGATAATCCGCAGCGAGTTCGGTCCAAGAGCACACAGTGCAGAAAACCGCGAGAATCCATGTTTTCTCTGCTCTCGCCTGCGGCGCACCGCACTCTTCGAGGAGGCCGGGAGATTAGGTTGCACTAGAATCGCCTTCGGCCACAATCTCGACGACCTCATCGAGACTTTTCTCATCAATATTTTCTATGGTTCCCAGGTAGCCACCATGCTGCCTCGACAACCCTTCTTTGGCGGTGAAATCACAGTCATCCGGCCGCTTGCCCTACTGGATTCGGGAACCATCCGTCGCTTTCATCAAAAACAATCCTTCCCTCTTTCAGTCAACCCCTGTCCTTCAAAGAACTCTGGTAAACGTCAGGAAATTCGTGAACTTCTCCAGGGGCTTTATCGGAAGAACCGCAAAATCCGCGGAAACATCTTACACGCCATGCACAATGTCAACCCGGAATATCTCCCTTCTTTCCAAAAAGCTTCCGAGAAGTCAATTCAGTAGCCAGCTTCTCATAATCACTCCCTTACGGATTGAGACACGGATTAAAGTAGCCGAACTCCACCTGGGGATGCACGTGGCGAATTTTCGCCATCATTTTCAGTATGCCTAGTCTGTGCCCTCTGGGGCGATAACCAATTTCCCTAAGATACCATTCGGGGTCCATGTTTAGATTACGCATTTGAATCAAATCGACACCGGTGTCATCAATGAGCCGAATGATAGCCTCCACTTCCTCTTCCTCATCTGATATGCCCGGGAGAGTTAACAGGTTGATGGACACAAAGCCACCTTTACCCTTCATAGTTCGCAGCGAGGCCTGAACCTCAGAAAAACTGTAGCCACTTGGTTTATAATAGTTACGGTAATAGACCTCCCTAGCACTGTTTAGACTTACCCTAATACTATCCAGGCCACTGTCCCGAAGCTGAGCTATCGTCCCTGGTAGACTGCCATTCGTATTCAAATTTATGGTGCCACGTTCTGTCTGGCTGCGAATAAGATTGATAGCCGCCGCCAAAGTCTTCCCTTGCAGCAACGGTTCTCCCTCACACCCCTGACCGAAGCTCACGAGAGGTTGATCGGCTCTTCGCAAGTGGCTCGCCGCCACCTCAGCAATCTCTTCAGGACTGGGAACAAAGGTTATACGCTCTTGGGAGGAACATACCTGACTGTCCTCTTGTAGACTAATGCAGCCGATACAGGATGCATTACACTGAGGTGAGGTGGGAAGCGGCGCCTCCCAACGTCCCAAAAAATAGTTTCTTGCCGCCGGACACCCATATGTGAGTGCACAAGTTCCCAAGTGTTGGATGAGACGGTTATGAGACTGACGGTCAAGAGCCCTTCTGGCCCTCCTCTCAAGTTTCTCTAGATCAAATTGGTCTATATCCTGTCGCACTAGAGGATCTACCCGAACTCCGGCCGCCACAAACTGGCCATCCTTCCACCCCACGGCAGTGTAACTAAAGAGTGGCAACAATGGGGCGTTCTGTCTCTTCTGGTAGGCCGCCGTAAGAAGTTGGGTATGTGCAGGCGCCATAAAAGCAGCAACCGCCTGCACTTCCCGCTGAGGATCATGCGGGTCCGCCACCAGTGCAACGAACTCCTGCTTGTTGTGGTCGTATCCAACTGGAATGCGCTCGGGCAGCAAGAAGAGGTCACTCCCCGGCGGCAGCGGTATAAGAAAAGTATCGTCTATGCTCTGCCAACTGCCACCACTAGAGCCGGCCATTTCTAGGTAAGGATGGTCGTAGATTTGGCCCGAATCGTCTGAATAAACTAACCGAGCAATGGTCATTGGCTAAATTCGCTTGGCGCAAAGCGCATAGCGCTAAGCGTCAATTGATCAAATCGTTAAATCGTTAATTAGAGAATTAGAAAATTAGAAAACTAGAAAACTAGAAAATTCGTTCAAACCTTTGAAGCCGAAGAAATTATTCGAATCGATTAACTAGCTTAAATCAAGCATACCAAATCTTTTACCCCATGCTCTATGCCCCATGCCCTATGCCTTCCTAAATCAGCAATCCGAAATCCAAAATCCGAAATTAGTTCCCTCTCTCTTCTCTCTTCATCACCACCTCTTCCACCCGCCAGGATTCGACGGTGGTGGGTCCTGCCTGACTCCGATCCTGACACTCGGCCTGGAGACATCTCTCACATAAGGGATCTTCGCAGGGATCCACATGGACTATCACTTCAGCGACTTCGTCTAACGTATTGAGAATCATCTTCTCTATTTCTTCGGCCTCCACATGCGCTTCAGGCAGACCGAACCTTTGTGGCACAACCAAGTGAAAATCTACGTGAACCTTGTCCCCATAGTGGCGGGTCCGAAGTTCATGAACGTCAATCCAATCCGGCCGTCTATTCTCGTTCAAGATCTCCACTATTCGACCCAGCAAAGCCGGGTCTGCCTCATCCATAAGCCTGCCAATGGATTCTTTTACCAAGTGCCAACCAGTAATAATAATATTGATCGCCACCGCACAGGCAGCCAGTGGATCCCACCAGTGCCAACCGGTAAGCCGAACCAACAACAGCCCCCCAATCACGCCAGCGCTGGTATAGACATCAGTGAGCAGGTGCTTGCCGTCCGCTACAAGAGGGACCGCCCTGGTCTTGCGTCCGGTGTGGATTAGAAACAGTCCGAGGACGAGATTAACTACAGAAGCTCCGAGCAGGAGTATAATGCCCACGTTCAGCTGGGATAGAGGTCGCTGCACAAAAAAGGCGGGTATCGCTTTATAGAGGATCGCCACAGCTGCCAAAATAATAAGGGCTCCCTCAAAGCCAACCGAAAAGTATTCTATCTTACCATGGCCATATGGATGACTAGAATCCGGGGGCCGATTGCTCCAATAGATACTATAGAGGGCAAAGCCACTGGCAACCACATTAATGATTGACTCTAGAGCGTCGGATAGAATTGCTGTGGAGTCTGTGAGAAAGTAGGCTACAAACTTGACAGTCATCAATAGACCACCGACGGAAATGGCCAGGATCATCGCCCGACATCGGATCGTCTGACTGGAAATTTCTGTGTTGTCATTCGTCATTGCTCATCTCACATCTCGCATTGTCCATTGATCTCTGTAATTGAAGCTCCCTGCAGTCCCGCCCAGGCGGGACGGGGAATGCGCTCGCTGGTTCAGTTCAACGGTGAGAACCGCCACGATATTCTGTAGGATAGAACATGACATATGTAAAGGAGCCGCACCAAAGGCTTCGGCTTTGGGCTAACCCCCTTGGCGCAAAGCGCTAAGCGCAGAGCCCAAAGCCTGAGGTAAACAGTAAACGGTAAACCGATCATGCACTCGCTCTGCGACTGTTCGCCGTTTACCATTTACCGTTCACTCTTCTTTTCGCTATGCGCCATGCGCTATGCTCTATGCGATCTAACCTGGCCCTAATGACCAGATTTTCTAGAACTAAATAATATGACAGCTGAAAACACAGAAATCTGCCATGCTGTTGTTATTTGCCATTTGTCATTTAGCGCCTGTTCAATTATCATGCACTCACATGATGCGTAGCAAGCGTGGAAAAGAGAAGCTCACTGAATTCCTAAAGGCCAATGATAAATCATTCAGGTGAAATGACCAATATTAAATAAACAATACCGGATCGAACGGATACGTCCCTTTAGCCCGGATGTTTCATGAATTGCTGTCGCGAGACCGCGAAACTGGGAACCCGCTTGCGGGACTGAGCGGAGCGCAGCGAGCGCGAAGAGGATGGTCGTTCCACAAGGCAACTCGTCCCGCGGTACCGCGGGATTGGTTCCGAGGCGTACCTGAACGGTACGTCGCAGGGATCGACACCCGAGGACGACTTGAAGGACGGCCATATCAGTGGTCGCAGCAAGTAATTCGTGACACATCCGGGCTAGTAGCAAAACTCATATGAGCGAGCAGAGTAAAACTCTCGACATCATGCGCCGTATCGGCGCTCCGAGACCAGAAAAAATCAGGATCTCAGGCATCCTCCAGAGCCCGTTGCTTGCTTCTCTCACTCTTCTTTTGCCGGGTGGGGATAGCGACCCCACTGCAGCAGTATTGGAGATCTTGGGAGAATACGACATAAATATCCGCTTTATTAATAAATATAGAGACTCGGTCGGCAACACCTCGCTATGTCTCTGCATTGATGCTGACGTGCTCGATACAGCCATCAGCGCACTCGACGTTCATGAAGAATCTCTTGGAATCAGAGACTTCGTCTATCACCCTAAAGTAAAAGTCATATCAATTTATCCTCACAAGCAGCGACCCCGGGTAGCAGAACGGCTGCTTACTGCCTTACGGATGAACGGCGTTGACCCGCTCTCCACCAATAACGCCAGCTCTGTCGTATCTTGCGTGGTCAACAATGAATCCGTGGATCAGGCTTTGGTCTGTTTAACCAGCGCTTTTGAACTACCGTAAGGACGCAACCAGTCTTATTCGGGAACCTGATAGTGAAAAAGGAATGAAGTGTGGGGTCTGCTGAAATTTTAGAAATTTACCCCCTCAAGATCCAACGCGGACTAACCCAATTGAGCTTTTTGCGTATCCCTACTCGCCCCGGCGCTACCAGACCCCTTTTTGATCTTTTGGAACACCATGGCGTTGCTGTCAGATTTCTCATTGAAGGGTGCGCCGGAGATTACAACCGTGACTTGATCGTTTGTATTGACAGCGAAGCCTTTACTCGCCTAGAGCCTGAGTTAAAAAAAGTAGAAATCAGAATGCAAAATCAGTCTCTGGAACTCAGGCACTCCGTAGCGATCATTCGTGTTCTGGGGCCACACTTCGACATACGCCCGGGCACGTCGAGTCTCTTGTTCGGAGCGCTTCAAAAGGCCGACATTACTATTTTTAGCAACGCCACCACAATTACTTCATCCATGTGTGTCATTCCAGATGATCAGGTGGAGACTGCGAAACGAGTGATAGGGAGGACTTTCGATATACCGAAGAAGAAAAAGTAATCAGGAGTGAGGAGCCAGGAGTCAGAATTTAGGTTTCAGGTTTCAGGTTTCAGTGTTCAGGTTTCAGCTTTTGTGTCTCTCTTTCCTGACACCCGACACCTGAAACCCTGAGAATTGTTGCTAGGCATTCGGGACTATGAGTCTAGGACAATGGATGATAAATGGCCTGTCACTTGGGTAGGATAATGGTGAAGCAAGAGCCCTCGTTGAGAGTGGAGTCAACTTCGATAGTGCCGCCGTGTTCATGAATGATTTTCTGGGTGATGGCCAGGCCCAGACCTGTACCCCGCGCTCCTTTGGTGCTGTAAAGATATTTAAAAATTTGTTCTTGGAGTTCTTGGGTCATTCCTTTGCCAGTATCTTTGACATGCAGACTTACACCCGCCTCTCCTGCATCCCGACTTGACACAGTAATCAGCCCACCTTTGCTACTCTCAGGAAAAGCCTCTATAGCATTGGTCACCAGATTCATGAGGCAGGAGTGTATATCCTCTACATCCACACTGACCAATGGTAACGTCGAATCAAGGTCGAGTACGAGCTCGATCTGCCGTTCACGGGCTTTCTCTACCATCAACTCACAAACCTGGTCGACAATTTCGTTTAACGAACAGGGTTGACGAGCGGGCGGACTGCTGCGCGCATAGCTCAGCATATCTAGGGTCATACGGGAAATGCGGTTGATATTCTTACCAACCAAGTTCCAACCTTTGCGGAGCAAATCGGGCTTCTCTTTCTCAAACCCTTTGTCCACCATGAAAGCACCCAGCTTCATAGCGTGAAGGATGTTCTTTACACCGTGGGCAATACCTGCTGTGGCCTGGCCCATGGCGGCCAACCGCTCCCTCTGGATGAGCTCCTCTTCCAGCCGCTTGACCGTACGCATATCTTTGAAATATCCCACCATTGCCACCTCACGCCCATCCTCGTAGAGCAGAGTGGCAGAGAGCAGAATGGGAACCAAATCTCCTTTCTTGGTGAGCACCTTTGTTTCGTAGTTGATCAAACGGCCGGGGCCACCATATTCAGAGCCATAGGTCAGTTTCTTGATCCTTCTGGCTTCGCCCTTCGGATAGAGCCGGGTGACACTCATCCCAGCAAGCGCCTCCTCAGGGGTATAACCGTAAATGCTTTGAGCACCTTCATTGAAAATTATGATATTTCCCTGCCGGTCATTGGCAATAATTCCATCCATCGAGGTCTGGATGAGATCGTGCTCAAACTCATAGCGCTTTATCAACTCTTTTTCCAGACGTTTGACCTCACGCACGTCCTTGAAGTATCCCACCGTAGCTACCTCATGCCCCTCCTCGTAGAGCAGCGTGGCAGAGAGCAGAATGGGAACCAAATTTCCTGTCTTGGTGAGGATTTCCACTTCGTAGTTGACCAAGCGGCCAGGGCCGCCGTGTTCAGAGCCGTAGATCATTTTCTTGATCTTCTTGGCCCCTCCTTCTGCATACAGTTGAGTCACATGGATGTTGGAAACCGCTTCCTCGCGGGTATAGCCGTAAATGCCTTCAGCACCTTCGTTAAAAATTATGATGTTTCCCTGAAGGTCATTGGCGATGATTCCGTCCATCGATGTCTGGATGAGATTGTGCTCGAGTTCGTGGCGTTTCTCCAATTCTTCGGTGGTATCCCTGATCAATTTTTCCAGGTTCTCGACGTAGCCCCGAAGTTTGTTATCCTTCCAAAACCTTTGCTCGGAGCGCAAAAGGGCAGCGGCAAGTGCTTCTTCACTAATGGGCTTGCCGATGAAATCTGTTGCCTCGTTTTGCAAAGCCTGAATCGCTAAATCCGCCTCATTATCATCGCTGACAACTATGACTTGCGTATCAGGATTTTGCTCCTTAACCCTTTTGAGCAGTTCGATACCACCGATGTCAGCCATATTGATCTCCACCAGGATTATGGACGGAAACTCCCTGGCAAAAATCTCGAGTCCATCACGACCTGTCCCGGCAGCAAGTACCTCGTACCCGTCGCCTTCCAGAATACCTTTCAAATCTTGCCGGATGCTTTCGTTACTGTCGATCACCAGAATTTTCATCGTTCTGAGCTTCTCCCTCAGTCAGTTTTTGTTCC
>JAJDNL010000223.1 GCA_022340745.1 Deltaproteobacteria bacterium | reverse complement strand
GAATGAGAGAAATAATTTCTACAGAAAACGCGCCAGCAGCGATTGGGCCTTACTCGCAGGCAGTGCGATATGGCAATTTACTTTTTGTGTCCGGACAGCTTCCATTAGATCATGAAAGTGGCGAAATTGTAGAGGGAACTATTGAGGTGCAGACAAGAAAAGTCCTTGATAGTGTAAAGGCTATCTTGGAAGCGGGCGGCATGGAATTGCAGCATGTGTTGAAATGCACTTGCTTTTTGAAAAACATGGAAGATTTTCCTGCGTTCAATTCGATCTACAGCGAGTATTTTTCAGACATTCTTCCTGCACGAGAAACGGTCGAGGTGGCGAGATTGCCTAAAGATGTCCTGGTAGAAATTTCCGCTATTTGCGGAAAGTGAGATGCAGGAAGGCATGGAGCATGGGGCATGGTGTAAGGAGCCAGGAGTCAGAATCTAGAATCCAGAATTGAGGTTTCAGTATTCAGCTTTTTTTTGCTTTTCTGACACCTGAAACCTGACACCTGCTAACTTAATTAACCCGACACCTGAAACCCTGAGCTGAAATTTGCTGCTTGGAATTTGGGATTTCGGATTTTTAAAAAGCAGAAAACAGAGATTCTGCAGTGGGAGCGGCTTTCCAGCCGCGATCTTGAGGCTTCAACGATTTACCGTTTACTACTGCCTACTGACTGCTGGCTACCGGATGTGCACTAGATAATAAAAAACGGTGACAGCTTTTTATAATGTCACCGCTTCAGAACTGTGAGTGTCAAGACCAATCAGGAATGGTTCTCAGGTCTGCTTTTCAAAATCGTCTTTACCAGCGCCGCAAATTGGGCAAGTCCAATCATCAGGCAGATCTTCAAAAGAAGTTCCGGCGGGAATCCCCCCCTCATCATCACCAACAGCTGGATCATATATGTAACCACAAACCTGGCAGACCCACTTGTCCATAACCTCCTCCTTTCCACAAATTACTGAGGCTCTTCACCTCTCGTAGTACAGGAAAAAACGCTTCGCGCGACCATACAATGGTATCATGATACAATTTAAACCACTTTACAATTTTTGGGAATAGTTCGCAACTGTGATTTATTCAACATCGATAACCTGATCCTAGGGGCTAAGTCAGAATGCAATGGGTTTGCCGGTAGAAGAGGTTTCAGGTTTCAGTTTTTTGTTTTTTTTCCTGACACCCGACACCTGAAACTTTGAGATGTGGTGCTTGGAAACCGGAAACCCGCCAAGAAGAGTGGGCGTCCGCAGGACCTACCGCGGACCTGGCAAATGTTATGAGTGAGCGAGATTATACAGTCATTGATGGCTCGTACGGTGAGGGTGGTGGACAAATACTTCGCACCTCTCTTTCACTGGCGACCATTACCGGTCGGCCTCTTAAACTGGTGAACATACGTGGGAAGCGAAAGAAACCGGGCTTGAGGCCGCAGCACCTTACGGGAGTGCAGGCCTGCGCTGCGGTGTCCGGGGCTAAAGTAGCTGGTGCTAAGTTGGGTAAGCAAGAGCTCACCTTTCGGCCCGAAAAGATATCTGCTGGATCTTATAGGTTCCATATACCCACTGCCGGCGCTGCTACCCTGGTTCTGCAAGCAATTCTGCCACCGCTATGGAAAGCCAAGGCGGCATCCAGCCTTGTCGTTGGCGGGGGAACCCATGTGCCTTGGAGCCCGCCGTTCAATTATTTTGCGGAGGTATTCCTTCCTATTCTAGACCGGCTTGGCTTCAAGGGTGAGATTCACATCAGTCGCTGGGGCTGGTATCCGAAGGGGGGTGGGGAAATCAAGACCAGCCTCAGGTCCTGCAAACCCTCAGGGTCAATTGTTCTGGATAGGCCGTTTAAGCTGAAACGCGTAACCGGAATTTCAGCGAGCAGCCGGCTACCCGAACACATAAGAGTCAGGCAAAGGCGGCAGCTGCTACGTCGGTTCGAGAAAGCCGGTATTGAAGCAGAAATAGGGTTAATGGATGTCCCCGCCCTGAACCCTGGGTCGTTGGTTTTTCTCTGTGCCCAAGGGAAGGAGTCGGTAGCGGGGTTTTCCTCGCTTGGAGTTCGCGGCAAACGTGCTGAGCGGGTGGCGGATGAGGCTGCAAATTCTCTGTTTCTGTTCTTGGATTCCGAGGCGGCACTGGACCATTATCTGGCGGACCAGATCCTCATTTATCTTACAATTACTCCTGGTGAACACCGATTTACTACTTCCAAGATTACCCAACATCTGCTCACCAACACCTGGGTTATAGAAAAATTCTTGCCGGTTCGCTTTGAGGTAGAGGGGGGAATAGGGGAGGCGGGTATGGTTGTTAAGAGAGACGCAGGGTAAGTATCCAGCGGGCAGCGGGCAGAAGACAGAGAGTGGATTTTAGATGTAAGATTGTAGATTGCAGATTTGTCCTGCGGACTCCCACCCTTGGGGCGGGTTCCCAGTTTCGAAATTATTAATTCTGGATTCTGACTCCTGGATTCTGGATTCTTTGGTTTCGGATGTGAGATGATAAATGTGCAATGAGAAATGACCGATGGCCGATTTTATGTTAATCTGAACAAAGTTGCCGAGACCTTTACTTACCTGCATTTCCAGTACGAAATCTGTTGATTATTTTCCTGAATGGTGGGGAATCTACAAGCACCCCAGGCGGACGCTTGGAGGAAACATGGAACAAAAGCTCATGTTCGATAAAATCTTGGTGGCAAACCGGAGTGAAATTGCTGTGCGCATAATGCGCTCGGCAAGAGAACTAGGCATCAAAACCGTGGCCATCTATGAAGAGACGGACAAAGATAGTTACCACATTACTCAAGGTGATGAGGCTATTTGCGTGGGGCCAGGACCTAGGAAAGATTACCTCAATATTGACAGTATTATTAAGGTGGCCAAGAAAGCTGGGGCGGAGGCTATTCATCCCGGCTATGGTTTTCTCGCTGAAAATCCAGATTTTTCCAAGGCCTGTACCGATGCTGACCTGGTGTTCATCGGTCCGCCCCCTGATGTCATTCGGAATCTTGGAAGTAAAGTTATCGCTCGCAGGATTGCTAAAGAGTCTGATATTCCCGTTATCCCAGCAACGGAGACACTTTTGCAAGGAGCCGAGGGAGATGAGGAGGCACTCGCTTTTGCCGCCGAGCATGACTACCCCATTATGATAAAAGCGGTTGCGGGTGGTGGCGGTCGCGGCATCCGCCAGGTGGATGATGAAAAAGCGCTGCTAGCCGGTATCAAACAATCCCGCTCAGAGGCCCAGATGTCTTTTGGCAATGATGAAGTTTACCTGGAAAAATGCGTTCAGCGACCCCAGCACGTGGAAGTTCAAATTGTGGCGGATAAATATGGCAATGTGGTCCATCTGGGAACGCGCAACTGTTCCATTCAACGTCGTCACCAGAAACTGATTGAAATAGCTCCTGCCTTTCTAAAAAAATCATTGGCCGCCGAGATCTGCGCAGCAGCAGTAAGGGCTGCCAAAGCTGCTGAATATCTGAGTGCAGGCACAGTTGAATTTTTAGTGGAGCCTGACGGCACATTTTACTTTCTGGAAGTGAATACCAGAATCCAGGTTGAACACACTGTGAGTGAAATGGTGACGGGTATTGATCTGGTTCGAGAGCAATTGCTGATCGCCCTGGGTGAACCTGTCGGTTTCTCCCAGGACCAGGTGGTGGAGCGAGGTTGTGCCATCGAATTGAGGATCAACGCGGAAGATCCTAAAAATGAATTTTTCGCCAGCCCAGGAGTGGTGAAGGTCTACCAGGCTCCAGGAGGACATGGGGTTCGGTTGGACGGGTCAATATATCAGGGATATGAAATCCCGCGTTACTATGACTCCATGCTGGTAAAGCTGACAGTATACGGGTTCACCTGGCAGGAGGCGGTGGACCGGCTGGCTCGTGCTCTAGATGGATTCGTTATTATCGGGGTCAAAACCACCATTCCCTATTTTCAACAAATTTTGCAGGAGCCGGATTTTATTCAGATGAAATTTGACACCTCCTACATTGATACCCATCCCCATTTGGTGGATTACCTGGAAGAAGAAAGGGAAATGGAGAAGATAGCGCGTCTTATTGCTGAGATCAATGCACACGGGTACAACCCACATGTGGAATAAAGAGGCATAGAGCATGGGGCATGGGGCATGGGGAGGTAAGTTCGAAACTGGGAACCCGCCCGTAGGGTGGGAGTCCGAAGGACGATTGCGAATTTCGAATTTCGAATTTGAGAGGTGAGATTTGAGAGGTGAGATATGAGAAACGTGAGGTTTTGATCCCACATCCCAGATCCCACATCTCACATCCAGAGAGCTAAGCATCCTTGGGAGTTTTACGAAGGGTATGAAGGGGAGAACCAAAAGATGGAAGGCAGAATTACCACAGAAATGAGTGCCGAGGAAATCCTGGGCAGGTTACGGAATGCGGATGGGTATTACCTGTGCAACAACGAGCGCGATGTGTCGCAATCTGACTTCAAAAATAGATTGATGCCCG
Source organism: Deltaproteobacteria bacterium (assembly GCA_022340745.1). GTDB lineage: Bacteria > Desulfobacterota > Syntrophobacteria > BM002 > BM002 > BM002. Next base: position 15,584 of record JAJDNL010000223.1, on the reverse strand, counting down.
TGACCACCCTACGGGTGGCTCCTCATCGGGAAGCAACCGGATTTTTTTCTGTTGAGGTGAGTGGCGGTGCTTCCCCTCACGTGGACCTGATGCGCAAACAGGTAAATCCTTTTGAAAGGCTGCGGATTGCTCGCAAGGCTATGCCCAACACACTGCTTCAAGCCGTGTGTCGTGGGGCGAGTATGTTTGGCTACCGGCATTATCCTGAAAACGTTATTCGGTTTACAGTCAAGGAGTTCGCTAAATATATTGATGTCTGGAGGGTTTACGATTTTTTAAATCATGTCCCCAATATGATCCCAGTTTTTGAGGAGGTTCAGCAAGCAGGCCGGATACTGATGCCCAGTATTTGTTTCAGTACGGGCAAAGAGCATACAGATGAGTATTATGTGGAAAAAGTGAAAGAAATCTTGAATGTGACCGGGCCAGATGTGATCATTTCCATTAAGAATCATTCAGGCTTGGGAACCCCTAAACGGTTAGGCCAGCTGGTAAAGGCAATTAGATCATCCTGCCCTGACGTCGTACTGCACTATCACGGCTGCAACACTGATGGTAACGATATAGGGAGGATGATTGCCTCTGTGGTAGCAGGGGTCAAGATCTGCGACGTGGCAGACCACGGCCTGGGCGCGGTTTATGGTCAGGCCCCGGCACTCACCCTGATCCACAATCTTGAAGACTATGGCAAGAAGGCCATTGGTGTGGATGTTAAAGCACTGATCCAGGCATCGGATGTCTTGCGGGTAGAGCGCAGGATCTATGAGCCATTTGAAAATCTTTTCCGCGGGCATGACCCAACTGTAGCTTCCTACAAGCTCACGGGCGGTGCGGCCGGCAGCACCTTCGAACAAGCGGATAAAGGCGGCTTTCTTGATCGGATGCCCGAAATTCTTGAAGAGATGGGCAAGGTGCAGATCGAACTTGGGAACTGGTGGTCAGTGACACCGGGATCACAGATACTCTGGACCACGGCGGTTAACAACGTACTTTACGGCAGGTACGAGCGACCTTCACTGGATCTGAGAAATCTTATCATGGGCCGGTACGGGCCGTTACCTTTCTATGATCCTCAAGAATGGATTTGCCAAAGGGTGCTTGAATATCAGCGATCAGACGGGAAGAAGTGGCACCAGGTTATAGCAGAAGAAGGGGGAGTAGTAAGGCCCCGGGATGCAGACCTCGAAAGGGAACGCGAGAATCTTGAAAACGAAATCGGCCGACCGGCTAGCGATGAAGATCTGGCTCTCTATTTGCTCTACTCCTTCGATACCGTCTCTTTTCTTAAATTCGAAGCCCGGTATGGTAAAACCTGGCTTCTGCCACCGGAAGTATGGTTCCGCCGAGGTGGCTTCAAGGTGGGTGAGCGCATTACCTTTGAAGATGAAAATGGCAAACCGCACTATATTGAAATAACCTCAACCCGCCAGGAAGGACCTACTGTGATCACTTCGCTTTTGGTTGACCACGCATTCCACACCCTGACTGTGACCCTTGAAGGGGCAGATGCCTGCCCACCGCCAGCCTAAAAAAAGAAAGCTGCCAGCAGGCAGAGGACAGCGGGGGGATTTTAGATTGAAGATTTTAGATTTTAGATTGTAGATTGAAGATTTGAGATTTCGGCTCACGGATTTAGAAAGAAGAAGTCAGGATACAGAATCCAGAATTCAGGAGAATAGCACGCAAGATTGAGTTCCTCTCAACTAGTGGCTAATGACGATTGGATTCTTTGATTGCGAATTGAAAATTTCGTCTTACAACAAATGACAGCGCAAGCGAAACTGGGAACCCGCTTGCGGGACTGAGCGGAGCGCAGCGAGCGCGAATAAATGACCCAGTGACGCCGAAGGCAAATGACTCATAGTGTTTGTGGGAACGGCTTTCAGCCGCGCTCTGAATTGCCATTTGAGAAATGATTAAGTATCTAACGAGAGGGGAGCAACGATGAAGCGGCAAACTATATTCTCTGGCATTCTTGTTTCTCTAGCATTGCTTGTCTTGGTGTTGCCTCAGGCATCAGCACAGAACTATGGCCAGGTCCGCGCCCTGAAGCGGAGGGCAGATACCGTAACCCACCAAAAGAATTCTTTTGTCGCTTGGGTGCTCAGCTCATATAAGATACCCTATCAGACTACCGAACAGGGTATCGTAGCTCGACTGCGTATTGACAATAGCTGGCGTGATGTGAACCAGATTGAAATTGTTCCGGTAACGCGGGAGGTAGATGGAGGGTACCAGGTCATAGCTCACGAAATATTTTTTTACACAGAAGGTGAAATCCTCCACCTGGTATCAGCAGTGACAATCCGTTGAAGTCGAAAAAGGTAAGGAGTGAGCGGTAAGCGGTAAACGGTAAATCGTTGAAAAAGTAGAAGCCGTATAAGTCGTGTTTTTCAGGTTATAGGTCATGGGTTATAGGTTATAGGTCGTTACCCATAACCCATTACCCATCACCAATTACCTATCACCCTATGCCCCATGCTCCATGCCCTCTGCCTAGTGTTCACTCCTCGTTGTCGCTCACTGGTTCGTCAAAGCGAAACTGTATCTCGTAGACCCCACTATCCAGGCTTCTGTGGATTACATAACCAGTCTTACGGAAGACTTTCAACATTTTTCGATTGGCTGCCAAAACGTATGCCATAAAACCAGTCACGCCCTTGCTGCGGGCGATCTCAGTCAAGTAGCGAACCAAAAAGGTTCCCACGCCCTTGTGCTGCATTTCTGACCGTACCGCAAAATCAACCTCAGCAAAGTTGGATTCGTTATCCAGAATATAGCGGCCCACTGCGATAATCTTTTCAGAGCCGATGTCGCCAACAACACCAACCATGGTCATTTCATTTTCATAGTCGACGTTCGCCATGGCTTGGGTGTCTCGATGGGGAAAGACTTTCATGGACGAGAGAAAACGATAGTAAATATCTTCATCAGGAAGAGAATAGAAGAATTCCTGGAGGGCACGTTCATCGGTCGGTTTGATAGGGCGAAACAGGATCTCGAGGTCAGAATCGAAGTTGTGATGAGTCTCCCATTCCTCCGGATAGTACTGACCGGAAGGCGGCGACAAGATTTGGTCCTCATACAAATAGCGAATGCGCTTGGCCTCCGCCAAAAGCTGTTGGCGAAATCTAGGATGGGCAATGTTAATAAGACTCAATGCCCGTTCTCGAATGGTTTGTCCGTGCAGGTTGGCAATACCAAACTCTGTGACCACGTACTGAGCTGCAGCTCGGGTACCCACGACACCAGCACCTTGGCTGAGATGCGAGACTATCCGAGATCTCCTGCCATCCGAACTTGTGCTCGGGAGCACAATGATTGACTTGCCACCTTGAGAGCGCGCCGCACCGACACTAAAATCAACATAGCCTCCGATGCCACTGTACACCTTGTGCCCCAAGGAATCGGCACAGATCTGACCGGAAAGATCAACTTGCAGGGCCGAGTTGATAGCGGTCATTCGGTGGTTTTTACTAATGACCTCAGGGTGGTTGACATAGTCGCTAGGATGGAACTCCACTTGAGGGTTATTGTGGACAAAATCGAAAAGCTTACGGCTGCCCAGGCAAAAACTGGCTATGATTTTGTCTTGGTGTAAGGTTTTTTTTCTGCCGGTGATTATGCCCTGCTCCACCAAGGGCAAATAGGCGTCGGTAATCATCTCTGAATGTACACCAAGGTCACGTTTGTCTGTTAGGTGTGAAAGAACGGCAGTGAGGATACGACCTATTCCTACCTGAATGGTAGCGCCATCTTCAACCAATTTGGCCGCATATTGCGCCATTCTTTCGACTATGGCTCGACGTTCAGGTATGGGGGCTTCAGTGAGCGATTCCTCATGTTCCACTATGGCATCTAGCTCGCTCACGTGAATAAAACCGTCCCCCAATACTCGCGGCATCTGAGGATTGACCTGAGCCACTACACGGCGTCCACTCTCAGCTGCGGACTTGACCACATCCACTGACACCCCCAGACTACAAAATCCGTGTTCGTCTGGGGGGGAAACCTGGATAACCGTAAGGTCAAGGGTGAGAACGCCATTTCTGAAAAGGTTAGGCGCTCGCGCTAGATATACTGGAATATAGTCCGCTCGCCCCTCGAAGACGGCCTCCCGCAATGTGTCGGTAACAAAAAAAGTCTTGACCCGGCAGGCGTGACGCAAGCTTTCCTGGATCAAAGGACTTGGGCCGAGGGCCATGAAGTAGACGATTTCCACATCTACGTGCTCTCGCAAAAGGGAAGCGAGGGTCTGCACTAGATGCTTTGGTGTACTGCAACCACTACCAACAAAGATACGACAGCCGCTCTTTAGATACCGGCCAAAAGCCTGTTCGGCTGTAGTAAGCTTGCTCTGGAAGGTCTGTTGCCAATCTGGCTCGAACATCCCTTGTTATCCTCTGCAAATCCAGTAAGTCAGCCTTCATTTTGGGTGCGAATCACATGGCGGTCAGGATAACAGATCATTGCTCAGTAGTATAGCTGACTGCAGCCACATGTTGATATCGGTGTCGACAAGTTTATAAAGCGGGCTATATAGTTACGGCATCTTCAGCAGGAGGAAACCAGTTTATCTAAATGAGAGTCCGCCTCTGGTGCCAATAGAACTTCAACTCTTTTCTAACTTCTTCAACTCTTTACGCAAACGCTCAATTTTCTTTTCGGCTTTTTCAATGATGTACTGACCATGTGGTTTCTGCCCAAAAGATTTATTGAGCGTGGCTGTAATTTCTTGTTCTGCGGCCTTAATCTCGTCCTCAAGCCACTCTTTTAATGACTTTTTCCTCTGCCTACTGCGACCGACACCATACAATCCTGTTAGAATCTTCCGCATCTCTTTCTCCTCTTCACAAGAGAGTAACCGAAACACTTTCAGCAAGTAAAGTCAGCATAGTGCTAAAGGAGATACAAATGCATGAAGGCTGATTTGGAAAAACAGACCCCTTTTCTGTTGCAAAAACCCAAAATGATTGATTCAATGGTAGATTGTTTTTCGCCGGGCAGTCAGCTGAATTCCTATGGAAACATGACCTCACTACCGCCAATACTGTTGATCATGAAGAGTTCTGACCAGGAGGAGTAGATGGAGCCGGAAGCCGAGAAAGGCAACAACCGCAACCGGATGAAGAAATTAGGCTGGGTATTGGTACTGCTTGCCGTCTCGGCTGTACTGACCGGTGCCTACTGGGTAATTGTCTTGCGTCACCGCGTCACCACCGACGATGCCTATGTCATGGCAGATAGCGCCCGCCTAAGCAGCCGGGTGCCGGGTTCTGTGCTCAGAGTGATGGTCGAGAACGATCAGCCGGTGACAAGAGGTCAGGTGCTGGTTGAACTGGATCCCAGAGACTACCAGGCAGCGGTGGATCAGGCCGCCGGAGCTCTGGCCAGAATCGAAGCGGAAGTCCAGGCCACGGAAATAACCGTCTCTCTAACCGACACCCAGAAAGAGGCTCAGCTCCTGGAAACCAAAGCCAAACTTCAGGAGACCAAAGAAAAGAAGCTGGAAGGACGACATAAGCTGGAGGAATTGCAGAAAAAGAGAGTCGCGGCAAACGCGGATCTGAAAAAGGCCGGGCGGGACTTCAAGCGGTACCACAGTCTCTTAGAAAGTGGGGTGGTCTCTGAAGAGCAGGCCGACAGAACTCGTACAAACCTGGTAAAGGCCGAGGCCCAGATCGCGGCCATCGATGCCGAACTCGCTGCGGTAAGGGCTTCAATCCAGGCCAGTGAGCAGGAAGTGGAACAGGCGCAGGCTCAATTGCAGAGTGCTCAAGGTGACCTCCGTCAGGTTGAAGTATTGAGTCACAAGCTCGCAGCATTGCATGGTGAGCGACAGGAGGCCCGGGCAAAGTTAGAGGCTGCTCAGCTTGAGCTTTCCTATTGTCGGATAACTGCTCCCATCTCAGGTTACATAGCACAGAAGAACGTTCAGATAGGTGATCAGCTTCAAGCCGGTCAGCCGTTAATGGCTGTGGTGCCTCTGCAAGACATTTACGTTGAGGCAAATTTCAAGGAAACCCAGTTAGAAAACATTCGTCTAGGACAGCCTGCCACTTTCAAAGCAGATGTCTACCCCAATTACACCTACCATGGCAAGGTGGTCGGGATTCGGGCGGGCACCGGCGCCTCCTTCTCACTTCTGCCACCAGAGAACGCTACCGGCAATTGGATCAAAGTGGTGCAGAGGATTCCGGTAAAAATCATTCTGGACGAGGCACCGCCGCAAGACTACCCCTTGAGGGTCGGCTATTCCCTCCAGGTTACCATTTCCACCCGGGATCGAAGTGGCAGAACGCTACTGCCTCTGGCCTCCAAACCCTGACTGCGGCATGGTTTCAAAGATGACAGACTCAGCAATCAAGCCGAGTGTAAACAAGTGGATCGTTGCCCTCACCGTGATGGTTCCCACCTTCATCGAGGTGATGGATATCAGTGTGGTCAACGTCTCCTTGCCTCACATCCAGGGAAGTCTTAACGCCGGACTCGATGAGGTAACCTGGGTATTGACCTCATATCTGGTGGCCAATGCCATTATCATTCCCATTACCGGCTGGCTGTCCAGCGTCTTCGGCAGAAAACGTTATTTACTGTTTTCCATTTCCGTCTTTACCGTGAGTTCTCTGCTCTGCGGTGCGGCACCGTCCCTGGAAGTGCTCATTGTGGCGCGCATCTTTCAAGGTCTGGGTGGTGGCGGCCTGCAGCCCCTTTCCCAGGCGATTTTGTTTGAAACCTTTCCGGTAGCGGAGCACGGTCTTGCCATGGCGGTCTTCGGCATGGGGGTAGTAATGGCGCCAATTCTGGGTCCGGTGGTTGGAGGATTCATCACCGATACCTGGAGTTGGCGCTGGGTATTCTACATCAATCTGCCGGTGGGAATCCTGGCCATTTCCCTGGTTATGTTTTTTGTGTACGACCCGCCGTATATTCGCCGCAAAACCTTTCACATTGACACCTGGGGGCTTTTCCTGCTCACCATCGGCATCGGTTGCTTGCAAATTGTTTTGGATAAGGGGGAGCGCGAGGACTGGTTTAATTCACGGTTTATCATTTATCTGACTGTAATCGCAGCAGTATCGCTTTTCCTTTTTATCATGGTGGAACTACGCGCCGAACATCCGGTGGTTAATCTCAGAGTTTTCCGAGACAGGAGCTTCCTCGCCGGTAATCTGACCATATTCACCGGTTTTGGCTGTATGTTTGGCAGTTTTGTTCTCCTGCCCTTGTATGCCCAGAAACTGATGAACTACACTGCCCTGTGGGCGGGTCTGCTCCTTGCCCCGGGCGGTATGATGAGCTTCATGATTATGCCTGTTGCCGGAATACTCTTGAAAAAAGGGGTCAGGCCAAGAAATCTCTTGGCGCCGGGTCTTGCTACCATGGCATATGCCATCTGGTTGATGTCCGGCTTCAACCTGAAGGCAGGTTTCTTGGCTATTGCTTGGCCTCGATTGGTTCAGGGTTTAGGTTTGGGTCTTTTCTTTGTGCCACTGACTACTGCAACCTTCATGAATATCCCCAAAGAGGAAACAGGAAATGCTTCGGCTATCTTTAACCTACTACGCAATCTGGGTGGAAGTTTCGGAGTCGCTCTGAGTGCCACCATTTTGGCCCAGCGGGCCCAGCTGCATCAGACCTTCCTGGTGGAAAAGATTACCCCTTACCAACCTGCATTTCAGATCAGTTACCAGCGTCTACTGCAGTGGCTCCAGATGCATCATGCTGAACTCGCCAGTCCCACCACCACCATGGCCTTGATTTACCGGGAGGTAATCCGTCAGGCCAATATGCTGGCGTTCAACGACACCTTCTGGCTTCTTGCCTGTTTTACCGCCGGTCTTATCCCACTGACTCTGCTCTTTCGCAAAGCCACGGTGGCAACAAGTCCGCCTCATGAGGTACACTAAAATAGTATCAAGAAGGACAAACCGTTCGACCCAGATTATAATACATAAAATTGAAAAACATTGTAGTTACTGGCCCTCTCGGCACAGATATGCGTGATTTAGGAAAGAGATAGTCTGGTAAGAACAAAGAAGGCTTGGCGAGTGCTCCAGTTCTAACCTTCCCTAGATCCTTCCAACATGAAGTGCCACACAGCTTTCTACAACCGAGATCTGCAGTAGGTGGTTTAGAAATGCTAGAGGCCTTTATTTATGGGCTATTGACGGGATCGTGGGGTTGCTTTTCTAGCTTTGGTACTTAATAATAAAAATCTTTAAGGTGAGATCTCCGATTTTCTCGAAAAGCAGAGGAGCGGTTATGCAGAACCGAGGTCTGGTTTTTCTCTTTCCTGGACAAGGGTCACAATACGTGGGCATGGGCAAGGCCTTTTATGACGAGTATCAGGAAGTCCGGGATCTCTTCAGCCGGGCAAAAGAGATCCTCAATATGGACGTGGAGGAGCTTTGCTTTGAGGGCCCAGAGAATGAGCTTGTGCTCACTCATAATGTGCAACCTGCGATTACCCTAATTAACGCGGCGTGCTCGATGGTACTTGGGCTCCAGGGTGTCAAAGCTGCGGCTGCGGCAGGTCATAGCTTGGGAGAATATAGCGCACTTCATCTGGCTGACGTGTTTAATGAAACAGCTCTGTTTCAATTGGTGCGACTCAGGGGTGAGCTCATGCAAAAGGCGGCAGATGAGCAACCAGGGGCCATGGCAGCTATTCTTAATCTCCCTACGGAAAAAATCGACGAGGTGTGTGACACCTGTGACATAGAGATGGCCAACTACAACTCGCCGGGGCAGATAATTGTTAGCGGTGTAGAAGACCGTATTCTTCGGGCCATGGAAATCTGCACAGATGCTGGGGCGAGACGATGTGTGCGTCTGAATGTCAGCGGTCCATGGCATAGTCGGTGTATGGAAGCTGCCAAGGAGAAGTTTGAGCCTGCATTGGCACAACACACGTTCCGAGATCCTCAAATCCCGGTTGTGGCAAATGTGGATGGGGCTTATGTGGCGGATGGACATACGGCCAGAGAGAATCTTGCCAGGCAGCTGTGCGCTCCAGTACGCTGGCAGCAATCAATGGAAAGGTTGATCAAAGACGGGTATCAGAGATTTGTTGAAGTGGGACCCAAGAAGGTCCTCAGGGGTTTGATGCGGCAGATTGATAAATCCGTAGAGGTCTATAACGTGGAGGATCCCGAGAGTCTTGAGGCATGTGTAAAGGCAGTGAAGGGGTAGAAGGCAGCAGGCAGAGGGCATAGAGCATGGGGCATGGAGCCTAGGCAAGATTGCGGATTTTGGATTGCAGATTGCAGATTTGAAAGAACATAGATCTATAGTATAGGGCATAGAATAGAGCTTAGGTCAAAGAGAGATAATTTCGAATTTCGGATTGCGAATTGCGAATTTTAAAACCAGCAGAATGCGGAGGACAAGAGAGGTCAGAAGTCAGAATCCAGAATGGAAAATCAAGAAGCAAATACCTCTTTTCTACTGACTACTGGCTACTGACTACTGAATTCTCTGTATTTCCCTGACACCTGAAGCCCTGAAATTCAAAATGACGAATTACTGGAGGTTCTTATGCGGGGGCAGCTCGCTAAGGTAGAAGAGAGCGTCGCGTTTCTCAGAAACAAAACTGAGATACAATCCCAGATAGGAATCGTTTTGGGGACAGGTCTGGGGGGACTGGCCGACAGAATTCAAGCTGCTGTGGTGATTCCATACGAGGAGATTCCCCACTTTCCGGTTTCCACAGTTTCAAGCCACCTGGGGCATCTCATCATAGGTTCTCTTGGCGGCAAGAAGGTCATGGCGTTGCAGGGACGTTTTCATTACTACGAGGGCTATGATCCAAAGGAGATTACCTTTCCCATTAGGGTTATGGCGGCCATGGGAGTGAAGACTTTGCTCATTTCCAACGCTGCTGGTGGACTCAATCTTACCTTTGAGGCTGGCGACCTTGTGCTCATCCGGGATCACATCAATCTCACCGCCCACAACCCACTGAGAGGCGAAAATGTAGACGAATGGGGACCCCGTTTTCCGGATATGACTGAACCGTACAGTCAGGAACTTGTCGAGCTAGCCGAGAGGGCTGCCAAGGATTTGGGAATCAAGGTGCACCAGGGTGTTTATGTGGGTGTTACCGGTCCCAGTATGGAAACCGCTGCCGAAACCCACTTTCTCAGATTGATCGGTGCCGATACCGTGGGGATGTCCACCATTCCTGAGGTCATCGTTGCGGTGCACGCTGGCCTGAGAGTTCTCGGGATGTCAGTGGTTACCAATGTAAATGACCCTGAGGATTACCAGCCGGCTCCCATTGAACAGGTGATAGCCACGGCAAAAGGGGCCGAGCCCCGGTTGGTGCAGTTGGTCGAAGAGATATTGAAAAGAATGTAGGTCAGGAGGCAGCAAGCAGAGGTTAGAAATCAGACGTCACCCGCCTTCGCCCAAGCTACGGCGTGGCAAGGAGGTCAGAGGACAGAGGTCAGCTGAGAAATTCTACTGTGGGAGCGGCTTTCTAGCCGCGAACACTAGCATAGTCATTTGGCCACTGAGGGTGGCCGTCACTACGCTACGCTGTCAGTATGCCTTCGGCGTCATTTATAGTTACCAGGTCATTACGCTACGCTGCCATTCATAGTTAACTTTCCATGTGGCGTTGATACAACTTAATGACGGCCTTTAGGCTGCATGACGGGCGCCAGCCCTATTGACGGCGAAGCCAAATGACCTAAGGATCCATTGACAGTGTGCCGGAGCGAACTGAGGTGAATAACAGCAGGGAGAACAAGACTCGAGTAGATTTAATCATCCACAACGCCATGGTGCTGACCCTCAATGATTCGGATGACATTTTTTACCCAGGAGTTGTTGCCATCCGTAAGGACGAGATAGTATGGGTTGGTCCTGAGGATTCATGGCCTGCTCGATTCGAGCCCCGTGAGCAGCTGGATATGGCAGGTGGCTTGGTTATGCCTGGTCTCATCAATGCTCACACCCATGCGGCAATGACATGTTTTCGGGGCCTCGCCGATGACCTGCCTCTTTCTGTTTGGCTTAACGAGCATATCTTCCCTGCCGAAAAAAAGATTAACGGCGAATTAGTTTACCAGGGGACGTTGCTGGCGTGTGCTGAAATGATTCTGGGCGGTATTACCACCTTTTGCGACATGTACTTGTTCGAAGATCAGGTGGCGAGAGCAGCTCACGAAGCCGGCATGCGTGCCATAGTGGGTGAGGTTCTCTACGATTTTCCTTCTCCCAATTATGGTTCGTCGGAGCAAGGTCTGGCATTTACTCGGGATCTCATTCAAACCTGGCAAGGCGATCCCCTTATTTCCGTGGCAGTGGAACCACATGCGGTGTATACCTGCTCTCCAGAGCTGCTCTATGCATGTAGGGATATCGCTGAAGATTTCCAGGTTCCCATGATTATCCACCTTTCAGAATCGCAGGATGAGGTGAACCAAGTAAAGGAGAGTTACGGCCTCTCGCCGGTGGACCATCTGGAGCAACTGGAGCTTCTGTCACCGCGACTCATCGCCGATCATTGCGTGGTGCTAACAGAAGGAGAGATAGACCTTCTTGCTGAACGTGGTGTCCGAATAGTGCACAACAATGAGAGTAATATGAAGCTCGCCAACGGTGTTGCGCCTGTGGCGAACCTTCTGGAACGCGGAGTACCGGTGGGCCTCGGAACTGATGGCTGCGCCAGTAACAACAATTTGGACATGCTGGCTGAGATGGATTCTGTCGCAAAGATTCATAAGGTATATAGGATGGACCCAACCATAATGGATGCAAAAACAGTCGTCCATCTAGCGACAAGGGGAGGAGCCCGAGTTTTAGGACTGGAGGAGCAGATTGGAAGTTTAGAGCCAGGCAAGAAGGCGGATCTAATAGGCCTGGACCTAGACAAACCACATTTAACCCCGATGTATAATGTCTATTCCCATCTGGTATACGCAGCCTCCGCCGCTGATGTTACCCTTGCGATAATTAACGGTCGTTTGGTGATGCGAAATCGGGAACTCCTCACCCTGGACGTGGAGCGGGTGATGGCTGAAGTCAGAGGTATTGCCAAACAAATAAAGCAGTGAGTAGAAAGCATAGAGCATAGGGCATAGAGCATAGAGAAATAATTGCGAATTGCGAATTGCGAATTTTGATCTGAGATCTGAGATGTGCAATGAGAAATGATAAGATCAACAATATTGAGGCCGATTTACTTGTCTCCGGTGACTTTGTTTTAACTTTTAATGAAGACAAGGAAATCGTGGAGAATGGTGCTGTGGCTGTTGCCGGCGATGGCATCGTCGCTGTAGGCAACTCCTCTGATTTAGTAAAAGAGATCGAAGCGAAAGAAGAGCTGGACGCTTCTGGCTGTCTCATTATGCCGGGTTTGATAAATCTGCACACCCACGCGGCTATGACCTGCTTCCGCGGATTGGCCGACGACCTGCCGTATCAGGAATGGCTTCACGAGTACATTTTCCCTACTGAAGAGCACCACGTGAGCGAGGAAACGGTCTATTGGGGCACCATGTTGGCGGTCGTTGAGATGATCAAAAGTGGCACGACCACATTTTGTGATGGTTACTTTTACGAAGATGGTGCTGCCAGAGCAGTGACTGCCAGCGGCATACGTGCAGTCCTCGGTCAAGGAGTGATCGACTTTCCCGCTCCGGGTGTACCCGATCCAAGGATAAACCTGAAAGCCGCAGAAGCTTTTGTTTTTCGGTGGCAGGGCAAATCGCCACGCCTCGTCCCGAGTATCTTCTGTCATTCGCCTTATACCTGTTCGCCAGAGACATTGATCGGAGCCAAGGACATTTGCAGGCAACATGGAATTTACTTCCAGATTCACCTGGCTGAAACCATGAACGAGGTGGAAGAGGTCCAAAAGCGCTATGGACGGCGCTCCGTGGATCACCTTAGGATACTTGGGCTGCTCGACGAAGAAACTCTCTGTCATCACGCGGTGTGGGTTACTGGCGAGGAAGTAGAGGTTCTGGAGAAAAACGGTGTTGGAGTCTCGCACAACCCTGAAAGTAATATGAAGCTGGCCTCTGGAGTGGCACCCCTCCCAAAAATGTTGGCCGCCGGGGTCAAGGTTGGCTTGGGGACTGATGGCTGTGCCAGCAACAATAACTTGGACATGTTCCAAGAAATGGATACTGCTGCAAAGCTTCATAAAGTGCACTGGGGTGATACCACTCTCTGTTCCGCAGTGCAAGTTGCGGAAATGGCCACCAATGGAGGCGCAGCTGCGCTGGGATTGTCCCAGGTCTTGGGATCCCTGGAACCAGGAAAAAAAGCAGACCTGATCGTTATTGACCTCAACCAGCCACACCTGACTCCCATGTATGAGCCTTGTTCGCACCTGGTCTATGCGGCAAGAGGGGCAGATGTGCGAGATGTGGTAATAGATGGCAGTATAGTTATGAGGGAGCGTCAGTTGCTCGAAATTGATGAGCAAGAGGTCATGGTTAAGGTGAGGGAGATTGCTGCCGCAATCCGCCAAGCGCATAGCGCAGAGCGCAGAGCGTCAAAAAATCCCAAATATGACAAGATAAGATAAACTGTGTGCACTTTGTTACATTAATTAATCAGTGAACCATTAAAATTACGCTTATTCTAACTGAATAGCCACGCTATGCGCCATGCGCTCTGCTAAACGGAGGTTGACATGCAAATCTTTGTTTCTGGATCACTGGCCTACGATCGGATAATGGATTTTCCCGGAAAATTTGCGGACCATATTCTGCCCGAAAAAATTCACATCTTGAATGTCTGTTTTGTTGTTGACGGTCTCAAAGAGAAATTTGGGGGCACAGCTGGAAATATCGCCTATAATCTGTCCTTGCTGGGAGAGAGCCCGCTGGTCTTGGCTGCCGCTGGAAAAGATTTTGAACGGTACCAAGCCTGGCTAAGCAAACACGGGCTTTCCTTGTCGGGAATTCGTTTCATCGAGGACGAATTGACCGCAGGAGCCTACATCACTACCGACATGGGAGGCAATCAGATAACCGGTTTCAATCTCGGAGCCATGAAGTACCCTTCTCTTCAGCAATTTGAAGGGGTGAATCCCCGGAAGGCACTGGCCATAGTGGCCGCTGGCAATGTGGAGGATATGGCTGCTTACAGTCAGAGTTACAAGCAACTCAAAATTCCTTATATCTTCGACCCAGGCCAACAAATTTCGGTCTTGTCAGGAGAGCAGTTGGACGAAATGATTACCGGTTCTGAGATATTAATTTCCAATGACTATGAATTAGAAATGATGATGCAAGCAACCGGACTGGGCAAAGGTGAATTACTCGAACGGACCAAGGCCATAATCTCCACTTTTGGAGACAAAGGTTCAGTACTCCGCACCCAACAGGACGAAGTGGAAATCCCTGCGGCCACGGCCTTGCAGGTGCTGGATCCCACAGGAGCTGGAGACGCTTACAGGGCTGGCCTCATAAAAGGCATAATACTAGGGAAGGAAGTTGTTGATGCCGCCCGCATGGGGGCAACGTGTGCCAGCTACGCGGTTGAACGCTACGGCACCCAGGAACATAGTTTTACCGACGAGGGATTTTGGGCCCGTCATCTGGCCACTTTTGGTGAGACCTAGGCTGCGATGATCACCATTGGTTTTTCATCCCACCACCTTGAGGCACTTCCCTATATCCGTGGGCACATGGAGAGACATCAGGTAGTTGTGCTTGAAGAACCGCCTTCTCCCCACCTGCAAGCTATGCTCGATGGCCGCATCCCTATCAGCGATTACATAATGGAGTTCGATTCCGGTTTCCCTGAGTTTGACCGGAGAATGTGCACGCTGCTGCAAGGACTTCACCACTCAGGTACACAAATTATTCAAGTGGAGCCCTATTTAGAGAAACTTTTGCAGATTCATGAGCTCTTTGCAGACGGGAAAACTGCGGAGGAGGTCAGTCGAGAGCCCGAGTTCAAGAATGTGTACGAGGCGGAAAAACGTGCCACCGGTGCCCTCATATCTTACTATGCCCAGAGCATGGAAGGTCCTTTCGCTGCTGTGGTTGAAGGGGTCAAGGACTTTGCCCGCGCAGATGCTGAGCGCCTTACCTTGAGAGAAAGGTTGCGGGCGAGAGCAATCAGCTCGCTGCATAGATCAAATGAAACCATGTATGTAGAGGCTGGCTACATACATTATCCCTTATACCGCTATGTGCGCCATGAACTTGGTGAAGAGCAAGAAATTCGGGTTGCATATCTCCTCGCCCCCATTATCAAGAAATTGCAGGGAAAGAGGCGTAATATGGGACCTGGAGATATCCTGACCCTTCACTATGCTCTCCATGGGGGACTTGGGGAAGAATTGGCGAACTTGCTGGCCGCCCGCAGTTTGATTTACATAAAACTTATCGAGAAGGAAGAAATGATTCCCGGCAAATACGAGGCGCCCCACGCCATGGACGAAGTGAGAGTCAACAGGTTGGTGGATCGACTGAGTTTCAATCATTGCCGAGAACTTTTTGAACGGATACGACTGTCAAAGCGGGCACAGGCGGTGGAGGTGGCGCAGGAGTATGTTAGGAGCATAGAGCATAGGGCATAGAGCATGGGGAAATAGCGCAGGCAGCAGGCAG
>JAJDNL010000212.1 GCA_022340745.1 Deltaproteobacteria bacterium | reverse complement strand
CGCCACCCCCGGGGTTTTCAGCGCCATTTCACTGACCTGGCCCATGACGGACTTGGTGCGCTCGATGGTGGCAGCGTCGGGCAACTCCACCACCGCCAGAAAGTAGCCCTGGTCCTCCTCCGGCACAAAGCCTCCGGGTATAGCCCGAAAACAGAATAGGGTAAAAAGGCACAGCCCGGCGAAAACGATAAAGACCAGGTACCACTTCCCTGCCATGAACTTCACACTGGTGGCGTAACCGTTGGCCAATCTGTCGAAACCCTTGTTGAACGCTTTAAAGAACCGGTTGGTCTTGCCGGATTCCGGCCGCAGAAAGACAGCGCACAGGGCCGGACTCAAAGTCAGTGAGTTGATACCGGAGAGCGCCACCGCCATGGCAATGGTCAGGGCAAACTGATTGTAGAGCATCCCGGTCATCCCGGGGATGAAGGCCACCGGCACGAACACGGCCATGAGCACCAGGGTGGTGGCGACAATGGGACCCCGCACCTCGCTGATGGCTTCGGCGGTGATCTCCTTAATATCTCTCTTGCCGCCCTCTTCCAGCTTGCGCGTCACATTTTCCACCACCACAATGGCATCGTCCACCACCAGGGCCACGGCCAGGACCATGCCCAGCATGCTGAGGGAATTGATGGAAAACCCGAAGATTTTCATGAAGGCAAAGGCGCCGATAAGGGACACCGGAACAGCAATGGTGGGAATCAACACCGCCCGAAAATTTTGCAGAAACAGGAAGACCACCAGCACCACCAGGGCCACCGCCTCTAACAGGGTGACAATGACTTCCTTGATGGACTCGGTGATAAACAGGGTGGTGTCATAGCGCATGACCCACTTCATGTCATCTGGAAAGTGCTCGGCAAGCTTATTCATGGCCTCGGTGATGGCCTTTTTGATCTGGAGCCCGTTGGCATCCGCCAGCTGAAAGACAACGATGGTGGCCGTAGGTTTGCCGCTAAGCTTGGTCTCCCAATCGTATTCTTCCGCCCCCAGTTCCACCTGGGCCACATCGCGGATGCGCACCACCGAGCCGTCGGGATTGGCCCGGACAATGATGTCCTCGAACTGCGCCACCTGCTCCAGCCGTCCCAGGGTGTTGAGCTGGTACTGGAAAGCCTGCCCTGGGGGCGCCGGGGCCTGTCCGATCTTGCCGGCGGCCACCTGCTGGTTCTGCTCTTTGATCGCATTTTCTACGTCGGTCGCCGTGAGCCCCAGGTTGTTCAGTCGACCCGGATCCAGCCAGATCCGCATGGCATACTTGCTCAGGCCGAAATTTTCGATCTGGGCCACCCCCGGTATCCGGGAGAGCGCATCGGTGATGTGGATATCGGCATAATTCTGTAGAAAACGCGCATCATAGGTCCCATTGGGGGAGATCAGATTGACCGCCAGCAGCATGTTGGAGGAATGCTTCTGAATGGTGAGCCCCACCTGGTTCACCTCGGACGGCAGTTCGGACAGTGCCTCATTGCTGCGAGTCAGAAGTTCCATCTGGCCGATATCCTGATCAAAACCAACCTCGAAGGTGACGGTGATGGCCGAATCCCCGTTATTGGTGCTGGTGGAGGACATGTAGATCATGCCCGCCGCCCCGTTGATCTTTTGTTCCAGGGGGGTGGTCACCGTACTGGCGACCACGTCGGCGCCGGCACCGATGTACTGGGTGGACACCTGCACCTGGGGCGGCACCAGGGGTGGATACTGAGCGACGGGCAGGACTATCATGCAGATGGCCCCGGCCATAATCATGACCAGTGCAATGGACATGGCAAAGATGGGTCGTTGGATGAAAAAATTCACCGGGTTTTGTTCCTTTCATAGGATTAACAAATTGAGGGACTTATTAGTGCAACTAACTAGGTAACCGAAAGTCTATAATCTTGGCCTGCTTAACCGAATACTGCTGAAGAAAGTTAACAGATATTTTCTACGGGGGCAAAAGAAAAAAGCAGGTTCGACAACGTGGTAGGAATGGAACTGCAAAAAGAAACAATCTCACAGAAGCACGCGGACGAACATACCACTTGGGCCTATGAGCGGACAGGGTTAGCCAAAGAGCGCACATTCGCGGCCTGGGTCCGGACTGGATTGTCCTCAATTGCTGTGGGGTTGGCGCTAGTGAAACTCTTGCCGTCAGTTCGACCTCGGTGGCTGTTGCATACGATTGGGATCCTCTTTGCTGGCACCGGCGGCACACTATTCGTGCTGGGTTACAGAACCTATCACGTCGTAATTAAGAAACTGGGCAATCGAGGAATTATGTATCCAGGGGATTCATACAAAATATTCTGTGATTTCAGAGATATATATTATTCAGAAAACTCCCTTATCTTATCCTGCAAGGCTCTAACTTTTTTGGCAATGTCCGCAGCCGCGGTGATGGCTGTTACCATGGCCACCCTCCGTGCGCCTTGAGCAAGAACTTGATCGATATTTTCCTCGGTTATGCCTCCCATCACCGTAAAAGCTACCTTAATCTGTTGGCTGATTTCGCTGATCGCCTCAGGACCCAAGGAATGTCTCACCCCTTCTTTCGTTTTGGTTGCGAATATGGGACCAATGTTGATGTAGTCGGCCCCTTCCTTTTCAGCCTGGAGTGCCTGCTCTAAAGAGTGGGTGGATGCTCCAATGAGCAACTCCGGCGCCAGCTTTCTCGCCACCTGCACAGGCAAATCCTCCTGGCCCAGGTGAACTCCGTCCGCCGTCACACCAAGAGCAATATCCACGTGATCGTTGATGATGAGCAAAACCCCGGCTCTGGCGGTAATTTCCCTGAACTTCAAGGCCAGGTTATACAAATCCCTCTTGGGGTAGTCTTTCTCTCTGAGCTGAATTATTTTTGACCCGCCCTGGATTACCGCCTCAAGAACCTCCAGGTTCGTCCTGCCCTCAGAAAGCCGTTCGCAGGTCACTGGGTAAACATCAACCTGCTGAAACATCTGTTTTCTTACTTCTCTTTTCATTTACTTGCCACCTATTAGTTTGATAATCTCTGCTGACCCCTCATTGCTAAGATTCTTCGTGGTCCCGCCACTGGCGGTACTCCTCAGAATGACATCCAGGAAGGCGGTTGCCGGACAGGAACGACCTAAATAGTTTAAGCTTACATTACTCACATGCAAAGTGTTTAATTGATATAGTGGAATAGGTCCAGAAACCAAACAATAATTTGAAACTATGCTGATTTCCAAAGCATTCGGACGTAAGCCGCTGTTTCTCTAAAAGGTTAGCTCTATGGCGCGGGCAGTCCGTGTCTCCGATTTTTTGGGTCTCACCAGAAGCACAGTGGGCGTGCTCTTCATGGTGATTCTCGTGGGTATGGGAGAGCGGATGGCCGAGAGATTTCTCCCTATTTACCTCCTGGCCTTAGGGGGCGGCGCTCTGTCCATCGGGCTTCTCAACGGCATGGATAACCTGCTTTCGGCCCTTTACTCCTTTCCCGGGGGGTATCTTTCCGATCGCTTCGGCACCAAACGAGCCTTACTCATATTCAATATGGTCGCCATGTTCGGCTACCTTGTTGTTATCATATTTCCCGCCTGGCAGGCTGTTCTGCTCGGGGCCGTTTTTTTTATTTCCTGGTCAGCCATCTCTCTTCCGGCCACCATGAGTCTCATTGCCAAAGTACTACCCATGCACAAAAGGACCATGGGTGTCAGCATGCATTCTTTGGTAAGGAGATTCCCCATGGCGCTCGGGCCAATTCTGGGAGGTGCTTGCATTGGGCTTTGGGGGGAGGGAAACGGGGTTCGGGCGGCCTTTGTTGTTGCTCTCTTGCTTTCATTCGTCGCCATTGTCCTGCAGCAGAAGCTCATCGAAGATGAACCACCGAAACAGCCCGGGGACGAATGCTTATATGTACCGGAAAAAAATCCAATAAAACTCTCCCACTTAATGGCCCCGAACCTTAAGCGGCTCCTGGTAGCCGACATTCTCGTGCGCTACTGTGAACAGATTCCCTATGCCTTTGTCGTCGTCTGGTGTATGAAGACCATTTCCTCGCCTGTTTCTGCTTTACAGTTTGGCATCCTCACCAGCATTGAGATGGCCACGGCTGTGCTCGTCTACATGCCCGTCGCATATCTTGCTGATAAGACGACAAAAAAACCTTTCGTGGTCATGACTTTTGTATTTTTTACCTTATTTCCCCTCACTCTCCTCTTCTGCCATTCTTTCAACTGGCTGGTCCTCGCCTTTATCTTGAGAGGTTTCAAAGAGTTCGGTGAGCCCACGCGCAAAGCGCTGATTATGGATCTAGCACCGGAAAACTGCAAGGCAGGGATGTTCGGCCTGTACTATCTTCTGCGAGATGTGGTCGTTTCCATTGCAGCTTTCGGCGGTGCATTTCTCTGGCTCATAAGCCCCACGACCAATTTCCTCGTCGCTTTCTCATTCGGTGTTGCCGGCACATTATGGTTTGCCTTTTGGGGAAGTGACTTTCCCGAGGTTGAGTTTCAGGACAAAAGTTTTAACATCGGCAGTGACTAACTATTGGAGGAGACTTTCGTGCCGCTACTAGGAGCTCATATGTCCATTGCGGGCGGCCTGCATCTGGCTTTCACCCGAATCCGAAAGGTGAAAGGTGAATCCTTGCAGATCTTTCTCAGTAACCAGAGGCAGTGGAAGACTCTTCCCCTTACTGCCGAAATGATTGAAGACTTTCACCAACAATGGAAAAAGACCAACTCCATGCCTGTGGCCGCCCACGACTCGTATCTCATCAATTTGGCGGCCCCGGACCCGACAATCCTTGATAAATCAGTGGCTGCTTTTGTTGACGAACTACAGCGAGCAGCCGTACTGAAAATTCCCTTTCTTATCACTCACCCTGGTTCCCATGGGGGCGTGGGGGTGGAGGCTGGCCTTGAACGGTTTGTTGAAAACATGGACCGCGCCATAGAGCGCTCGAAAACGTCTACAGTAACGGTGCTCATTGAAAACACAGCCGGGCAGGGCACAAACCTGGGTTCAACATTCGAGGAGATCTCCTTCATCTTAAGCGAGTCTCAGCACGGTGACCGTCTTGGTGTCTGCTTTGACACGTCCCACGCATTCGCTGCCGGCTATGACCTTCGCACCCGGGCAACCTATGAGGAGACCTTCTCGCAATTTGATCGAATAATCGGTTTGCAGCGGCTCAAATTCTTTCATATAAACGACTCCAAGCGACCGCTTGGTTCTCGGGTGGATCGTCACCAACACATAGGGAAAGGGGAAATAGGCTTGGCGGGCTTCCGTCTCCTCCTTAACGATCCGCGTTTTCGAGACCACCCCATGGTACTGGAAACGCCCAAAGGAAAAGATCTGAAGGAAGACAAGAAAAATCTAAGAGTACTACGTTCGTTGATTGAGAAATGAGCAGATGGTTTCAGGTGTCAGGTGTCAGGTGTCGGGTGTCAGGAAAAAGAAACAGAGAAGCTCAAACCCGAAACCACAATTAAGGGAATACTTTGGCATTCCAAAATCATCCCGATTCAGGTATGTTCTATGGCCCGACATTTAACGATGAGCAAAGGTCAATGAGCAAACAAATCCTTAGTCAGTCATCCCCTTCATCCATCCACGAAAAGATCGAGCAAGCCCACAACCTCCTCGAAACCTGTGGCAGTTTGCTCATTGAAGATCCTCACATTCATGCCCTCCTGAGAAAGCTCCGAGATTGTATTGAAAATACGAACCAGAGCATGGTGACCCTCGGTGTTGTAGCCGAATGTAAAAACTGCGAGGAAAGGGAAGGGGGAAGTTGTTGCGGATCCGGTATAGAGAACAAGTACGAAGCTGTTCTTCTGCTCATAAATCTCCTCTTAGGTGTTTCCCTGGAAAATAAGAAATCGAGCGCAAACAGCTGCTACTTCCTGGGGAAAAAGGGTTGCACGCTCACGGCCCGTCATGTCCTGTGCGTCAACTATATCTGCCAGAAATTACAGAAGAAATTGACCAGAGAAGAACTAATTGCCCTGCAAACCTGTGCCGGAGAAGAACTGGATACCTTATTCATTCTCCATGAAGCCATTAAGAAGTACATACGAACTCATCAAACATAGATTCACTCACTCTAGCTTTATGATATCTTAAATCCGAATATCGAAATTCGAATTTGTTTCGGATTTCGAATTTGTGTCCGCCAGATAGCAGATTCTAACCTCGAACGCATTCACACCCATGGACGATGTGCTCTTGAAACAGACGGTGGACTGCATTGCGGACTACTACAACGATTGCAAAGTCGGCTATGTGGGTCATGAGGGGTACCGGAAATCCACAGACCTGGCCAAATTCGGTAAATGCATAGATGAACTGGTGCGTCTTGGCCTCATCGATTCCAACCATACCCTTTTTTTAGATCTGGGTTGTGCGGACGGTAGAGTGAATATGTTGATGAGCTATTTTGTCAAGCGCTCTGTGGGCATTGAAATTGATCCGGAAATACTTGCCGAGTTCAGCCCCAGAAAAGAAGAACTGGCCCACAAAATCCAGAGCAAAAATCTAAACCAACCACCTGATAATATTTTTCTTTTCAATGGCAATTCTCTCGAGGCTGCCACCTATGAACGCATAGAAAGCGCTATCAATGTCCGGTTCGAGGACATCGACCTCTTCTACACGTACATAACCCTACACGATCTCTTTGGTGCCAAAATAGCTGCGGAGGCCAAACCAAAGGCACTTTATCTGGTTTACGGCTTCAGCAAAATACTGCCCCGTTACCAAGGATTGCACCTCCTCATCCCCGATGTGGCGTCCCAAGGCATACTGGCCCTTTATGGTAAGGGGGAATCTTGATCTCACAGGATTTGATAGGCATAGCCAAGTCATCAAGGAAGGAATTGAACGAATTGGCCGACAACTGTTACCGTCATACCGGACGAGGCGAAGGCGAGATCCGTGGTTCGACAAGCCGTTCGACAGGCTCACGGTCCTGAGCGAATTCGAAGGACTCACCACCCTGAGCGAAGTCGAAGGGGTATCCAGGAGAATACTGGTTCTTTCTGGATTCCGGATATCCGCCTATGGCGGATTCTGGAATGACACTTTAGCTCATTGTCTCCAGGAGTATAGCTTCTCATCAATCTGTTATTCCCTTGCCATCAGTAACCCTGCTAGTTATCTTGTTTTTTATCGGTTATGATTCTGCACGGTGAACTTTGAACGGAAGCAGGCGACCATGAGCATACTACGTTGGCTCCTCCCCCTTATTCTGACGTTGTCTTTGCTGGTGAGTGGATCCTCCTGTGCAAGGGAGGAGAGTGAGGGATTGCAGGCCAAAAGTACCTCCTCTTCATCTCAGCAGCAAGAACAGTTGCAGGTCAAATGGCTTAGCTTCAACGACGGTCTTGCCAAGGCCAGGAGTGAGGACAAACCAATCTTCGTTGAATTCTACGCAGATTGGTGCCCCTATTGCAAAAAGTTCCAACGGGAGACCATAGGGAACCAGAAGGTGGCTGAAATGCTCGCGGAAAACTTCGCTTACGTGCGGTTCAATGCTGAAGACTCAAAAACTCGCGTCAAATTCGATGGCAAGTCTTACTCTCATGTTGAGTTGACCCAGGCTTTCGGCATCAATTCATACCCCACTCTCGTCTTTCTGGACTCAAAAAACAAGCCTATAACCATGCTCTCCGGGTTCGTTCCTCCCGATCAATTCTCGACTGTTTTGGATTACATCCAGCAGAAGTGCTACCAAACCCAAATATCTTTCAACGATTTTACCAAAAAGGGGAACTGTAACTAAGCCATTTCCACGGTTCTAGGTAATAGGTCATAGGTAAACGGCCTATGTAATCCTTTCCCACACTCTCACTAGAATCCTCCTAAGCATTAAAACTCCTCTGGCAAAACGGAAGTTTCTGTAAGGAAAGATAAAATCGTTTGTGAAACTCTTAACTATCTGTAACTTCAATGAAAAAAACGTTCAGTGGCCCAATTTAATGGTTGACCGTTTCAACAAATCCTACTATTTTCAGAATTCGTTTCGATCTTCCATCAATCGTCACTAGATTCAAAATACCTCAAGCCCGGATATTTCATGAATTGCTGTCGCGAGACCGTGAAGATGGGCGTGCCACCGGGCAACCGCAGGGTGTTGGTTTCGAGGCGTACCTGAACGGTACGTCGCAGGAGCCGACACCTGAGGACGCCCGGAAGGACGGCCATATCCGTGGTCGCAGCAAGTGATTCATGAAATATCCGGGCTAGCATAGCAGAACAAAAATGCTGGTTGCTGTCCCGAAGGAAATCTATCCGGGAGAAAAACGAATAGCGCTTATTCCCCAGTCGCTTCCAGCCCTGACCAAGGCAGGCTTAGAAGTGGTAATTGAGGCGGGTGCCGGCGAGGGCATTAACAGCAAAGACGCCGACTTCGAAGCCCACGGCGCCCGGGTGGAGCAAGATCGCCACCGCCTTCTTTCCCAGGCCGACATAGTCCTCATGGTTCGAGGCCCGGGATCTGACCCTGATTTTCCTGACGCCGACCTGGATGCTCTCAAGGAAGGCACCACTCTCATTTCTTTCACCGAACCGCTGGCCCAGCCGGAAATCATGAAGAAGCTGGCTGAGCGCAAGCTTACCGTCTTTTCCATGGAACTCATGCCTCGTACAACTCGGGCCCAAAGTATGGATGCCCTCAGTTCCATGGCCACCATAGCCGGATACAAGGCGGTGCTGGCTGCGGCAGACGCCTCCCCCAAACTCTTTCCCATGTTTATGACCGCGGCTGGAACTATCACTCCCTCCCGTGTTTTTATATTAGGCGCTGGCGTGGCCGGACTGCAGGCCATTGCCACTGCTCGCCGTTTGGGAGCGGTGGTGGAGGCTTTTGACATCCGTCCTGCGGTTAAGGAGGAGGTGGAGAGTCTAGGAGCCAAATTTGTGCAGCTGGAACTGGAAGCCGAGGATGCGCAAGATACAGGCGGCTACGCCACTGCTCAATCAGAGGACTTCTACCAGCGCCAGCAAGAACTCATGGCCGAGCGCATCAAGCACTCAGACGTGGTCATCACCACTGCCGCAGTCCCGGGAAAGAAATCTCCTGTTCTCATTTCAGAGGAGGTGGTGGCTGGCATGCGCCCAGGGTCGGTGATTGTGGATATCGCTGCTGAAAAAGGCGGTAATTGTGCCGTGACCAAGCCCGGAGAAAAGATTGTCCACAAAGGTGTGATCGTAATCGGTCCCTTGAATATTCCAGCAGAAGTTCCCATTCATGCCAGCCAGATGTATGCCAAAAACATCTCCACTTTTCTGCTTCACATGGTCAAGGAGGGAAAACTGGAACTGAATTTGGAGGATGAAATCACCAAAGGGGCTCTGGTCGCCCATGCGGGTGAACTGGTTCATCAAGCCGTCTTGGATGCTTTAAAATAGAAAGACTACATCATGGAAGCCTTCATTATCTACATTACCGTCTTCGTCCTGGCCATTTTTGTAGGGTTCGAGGTAATCACCAAAGTACCTCCCACCTTACATACTCCTCTCATGTCAGGAGCCAATGCCATCAGTGGTATCACCGTAGTCGGTGCGATTGTGGCAGCGGGCTCCAAAGAATCCACCCTTGCCGCTATCCTCGGCTGCGCAGCGGTGATTATGGCTACCATAAACGTGGTGGGCGGCTTTTTGGTTACGAATCGGATGCTCCTGATGTTTAAGAAGAAGAAATAATGGGAATTAGCCTGATCAACATAGTGTACCTGGTCGCCTCTGTCTGTTTCATACTGGGTCTCAAAGGGCTGGCGTCTCCGCGTACTGCACCTCGCGGCAATTTGATTGGTGCCTTCGGCATGCTGCTTGCGGTGGTGGCCACCCTGCTGGACCAGCACATCGTCACCTTCCAACTCATCATTATCGGCTTAGTGGTAGGCGGGGCTATTGGCACCTACCTGGCCCTCACCGTAGAGATGACTGCCATGCCCCAAATGGTCGCAGCTTTCAACGGCTTTGGTGGCGGCGCTTCTGCGCTGGTGGCCGCCACTGCTTTGCTCGCCCCGGGTGATCTTAGCAATGTGCCACCAATCCAGCTGTACGTGGCCACTGCGGCAAGCGGCATCATCGGTGCTGCCACCTTCACCGGCAGCATGGTGGCCTGGGCCAAACTTCAGGGAGTGCTTCGCTGGCAGCCCAAGAGCGATGTTTTACAAAAGATAATCAACGCAACCTTGTTCCTGGCATCCTTGGCTTTGGGAGCACTCGTGGTCATGAACCCCACTGGCGTCTGGGCCTATTGGTTGCTCGTTGCTGTGGCCTCGGTTCTCGGTGTGATGCTCACTGTGCCAATCGGTGGCGCCGACATGCCGGTTGTCATCGCTTTGCTCAATTCTTACTCTGGTCTGGCAGCCTGCGCCACTGGATTCGTGCTCGGCAATAACGTGCTCATCATCGCCGGTTCTCTGGTTGGCGCCTCGGGACTGATCCTGACCAGCATCATGTGCAAGGCTATGAACAGGTCGCTGACCAACGTGTTATTCGGCACCCTTGGCCCCACCGCAGAAACCGCCTCTGCCGATGAAGTGTACGGAGGCAAAGTCAAAAGTGCCAGCGCTGAAGAGGCGGCCATGATCTTTGAGACGGCACGCCTGGTCATAATAGTGCCGGGGTATGGGATGGCTGTCGCCCAAGCGCAACATTCGGTGCGCGATCTGGCCAATCTCTTGCACGAGCGTGGCGCTGAGGTCAGATATGCCATCCATCCTGTGGCCGGCCGCATGCCCGGACACATGAACGTGCTCTTGGCTGAAGCTGACGTGCCCTATGAGCAACTTTTTGCCTTGGAAGACATTAACGACAGTTTCCCCGAGGCAGATATTGCCCTGGTCATTGGTGCCAATGACGTGGTCAACCCATCAGCGCGTGAGGACACAAGCAGTCCCATTTACGGCATGCCCATCCTCGATGTGGATAAGGCCCAAACAGTGATGATCATCAAGAGAAGTTTGAGCCCCGGATTTGCCGGCATCCCGAATCCACTGTTTGCCGCTCCCAACGCTCTCATGCTTTATGGTGACGGCAAAGAAATGGTGCGAGAGCTCACGGCCGCCATAAGAGAAGAGTAACTCCCTCCCTTTTTTGTCAGCCACCTAAGCAAGACTCCCCGATCAAAGATCGGGCCGTGTCAAGAAGGGGGATTCAATGGTCTTTCCTTCATGCAGAAGTCTGCTGGAGTAATAGATTATCAGAAATTCCAAACTCCAAGCACCAAACTGGGGCCCCGCCCAAAGGGTGGGGAGTCCGAAGGACAAATCTCAGCGTTTCAGGTGTCGGGTGTCAGGTGTCAGGAAAGAAAGACAAAAAGACTGAAACCTGAAACCTCCACAAGAGCTCTCAATTTTTCCCTGTACCGCAATTGAACTCTGACCCCCGCAAGGCGGGATCGTGGACTGGGTCCTAAGGACCAGGTTCTCGATGTTAAATGAGGTCACCTCTCTGCTTGTAAAACATGAGAACTTTGTGGTATTGAAAATCATCAAGTTTCTTATCGGTTCTTGCACAAGGACAATTCATTGCCTTACCTTTGCTCGATCCCCGTTCAGCATTCTATTCGGTGATGGAGTTGTTTCAGCCTAGGTAAAGAGAAGCAGATGGATGGAGTTGGATCGCCTCTGTGCGATCCCGGTAGACAACCAACACATTATTCAGGGAGGAACAACAGATGAAATTTCTCAAGGTATGCGTGGTGACAGTGGTAGTACTGGTGCTCGTCACGGCGAGTCTGGCTATGGCCGGCGAGACCTTAGACGCTGTTAAGAAACGGGGCTATCTTATAGCCGGTGTAAATGGCGGTGTCTTTGGTTTCAGCATGCCGGACGATAAAGGAGTTTGGAAGGGTCTTGATGTAGACACGGCGCGTGCCATTGCCGCGGCGGTATTCGGCGATGCCGATAAGATAAAGTATGTTCCGCTGACAGCGGTGCAACGTCTTCCCGCCCTGCAAGCCAAAGAAATTGATGTACTGTGCCGGAATACGACCCAGACCTTGACGCGCGAGACTGCCAACGGTCTGAATTTCGCCCACGTAAACTTTTACGATGGGCAAGGATTCCTGGTGTCAAAGAAACTGGGCATCAAGAGCGCCAAAGAACTGGATGGAGCCACAGTGTGTGTTCTGCCTGGCACCACTACTGAGCTCAATGTAGCGGATTTTTTCAGAGCAAACAACATGAAGTGGAAACCGGTTGTGATCGAACAGACTGCCGAGCTTTCCAAGGCGTTTTTTGCCGGGCGTTGTGACCTCCTAACCTCTGATATTTCTCAGTTGGCCGCTCACAGAGCCGTTGCCCCCAACCCAGCCGAATATACGCTTCTGCCTGTGGTTATTTCCAAGGAGCCTCTTGCCCCGGTGGTCCGTCACGGCGATGATCAGTGGTATGATATTGTCAACTGGACGGTTATGGCTCTCCTGCAAGCTGAGGAACTGGGCATCAACTCGAAAAACGTCCATCTGAAGCTCAAGGACGAAAACCCACGGGTCCAGCGTTTTCTAGGGGTGATCCCCGGTTTGGGCAAATCTCTCGGTCTTGACGATAAGTGGGCTTACAACATCGTCAAACAGGTGGGGAACTACAGCGAAATCTTTGAGGCTAATGTGGGGCAAAACACCGCACTCGGACTCCCGCGCGGTGTGAATGACCAGTGGTATAAGGGCGGCCTGATGTACGCTGCACCTTTTAGGTAAGCCGCATGTTAGGTGCCCCCATTGGGGGCACCTAATTTAGCGATTGAGGAAGCATTCGAGCCAGAGCCTGACTGTGGCACAAGAAGGTACGAATTCCACGGAAATCACAACGCCAGCCAAGATTCCATTCTGGCACGATCCCACCAAGCGGGCAATAATCTACCAGGTGGTTGTCCTGCTCATTGTGGGAATGTTGGGTTATTACCTTTTCACCAATACCCAGGCGAATCTGAAACGACAAGCCATCGCCACGGGCTTCGGTTTTTTTTCCAAGGAAGCCTCTTTCGAAATTGGTGAATCCCCGATCCCCTATTCAGCGGCGGACACATACGCCCGCGCTCTGCTGGTAGGCGTCCTCAACACCCTGAAAGTCTCCTTTATCGGCATCATTCTCACCGTTATCCTCGGCACTTTCATTGGCATAGCCCGTTTGTCCACCAACTGGCTGGTAGCGAAATTGGCAGGCATCTATATTGAAGTCATGCAGGACATACCGGTGCTCTTGCAGTTGTTCTTCTGGTACTCTATCTCTTATGAAATCCTGCCATCTCCACGCCAGGCCCTGAACCCTTTCGCCGGCGTGTTTCTGACCAATCGCGGCCTGATTTTTGCTGTTCCCGAAGCGCATCCAGCTCACGTTTACATGGCTCTGGCTTTTCTGGTTGGCTGTGTCGCAGTCTGGGCCCTCAGCCGCTGGGCGAAAAAACGACAGGCCAAAACAGGGCAACCTTTTCCTGTCTTTCTCGTCTCCATAGCCATTCTCCTCGGCTTGCCTGTCGCGGCCTGGTTGCTCGGTGGTGCCCCCCTGAAGATGGATGTCCCCGTACTCAGAGGCTTTAATTTTCAAGGAGGCCTCACCCTCAGCCCCGAGTTCGTCGCCCTTCTGTTGGGGCTGGTCTTGTATACTGCTGCCTTCGTTGCTGAAATAGTCCGTGCCGGTATCCAGGCGATAAGTCGTGGCCAGGTGGAGGCCGCCATGTCCATGGGGTTGAAACCAGGCCAAGTCTTACGACTGGTGATCTTGCCACAGGCCCTCAGGGTAATCATTCCGCCGCTTACCAGTCAGATGATGAATCTCACCAAGAACAGCACCCTTGCCGTTGCCATCGGTTTTCCGGATTTCGTCTCTGTGGCCAACACTACAATCAATCAGACCGGGCAAGCCATTGAAGGGGTGGGTATGATCATGGTGGTGTATCTTTTCTTTAGCCTGAGTACTTCAGCTTTTATGAACTGGTACAACAAAAGAACAGCTCTGGTGGAGAGATAGAAGGTCTTATGGTTGATTCCAGCCAAAGCATGCAAGCTGAGCAGTTGAAACCACCTATTACTCGAATAGGAGTTATCGGCTGGCTTCGGGCTAATCTGTTTAGCTCGGTTTTCAACTCAGTTCTTACCATTGTGACCCTCTACTTTTTGTGGAAAATAGTGCCGGCTTTCGTTCGCTGGGCCTTCATTGACAGCTCCTGGGATACCACCGGCGCAGCGTGTAGGGCGGCCGGCGGCGCCTGCTGGTCCATCGTGACCAAAAACTTACGCTTTATCATATTCGGCTTTTTCCCGTATGAGTCTCAATGGCGACCTTTGGTGGCCATGATTATTCTGTTCATCTTGCTTTTGTTGAGCAGTAACAGGCGCTTTTGGAAGAAATCATTGGGCTATGCCTGGCTGCTGGGGCTTTTTGGCATGGGATTACTTCTGAAAGGGGGCTTGTTCGGTCTCTCTTCAGTAGAAAGCACCAAGTGGAGCGGCTTGCCCCTGACCCTTCTTCTCTCTGTTTTCGGGCTAACGGCCGCCTACCCGCTGGGAATTGCTTTGGCACTCGGACGCCAGTCCAGGATGCCTGCTATTAAATCCCTCTGTATTGTCTATATCGAAACAATACGCGGGGTACCGCTGATCAGCCTGCTTTTCATGTCCTCGGTCATGTTTCCCTTGTTTCTGCCGGAGGGCATCACTATCAACAACATACTCCGAGCTCAGGTGGCCATCATTCTCTTTACTGCAGCCTACATAGCAGAAGTCGTCAGGGGTGGTTTACAGGCCATAGGTCGCGGGCAGTATGAGGCTGCGGAGTCAATGGGGCTGAACTATTACCAAAAGATGCGGTTGATTATTCTGCCGCAAGCCCTGAAAATTGTGATTCCGCCCACTGTGGGCATTCTCATCTCTGCTTTCAAAGATACCTCCCTTGTGGTAATCATCGGCCTCTACGATCTTCTCAAGACCACCCAGTCAACCCTCTCCGATCCCCGGTGGATGGGATTCAGCATCGAGGCCTATATCTTCATTGCTCTGATTTACTTTGCGGGTTGTTTTTCCATGTCCAGCTATAGTCGGCGACTGGAACGAGAACTCTATAGAGGAAATTGATTCCTGATGCTGGATATAGGAAGGCGGAATATTAAGATCCGAAGTACAAAGCACAATTAAAAAAGAGAGATCAATGGACAACGAACTGCAGAAAAATGGTGATGACCGGTCGCCTGGTGAGCCAATCATTGAAATCACCGAAATGCACAAGTGGTTTGGCGACTTCCATGTGCTCAAAAACATTAATCTTACCGTACACAAAGGTGAACGTATCATCATCTGCGGCCCCTCAGGCTCCGGCAAATCAACCCTGATCCGTTGTATCAACCGGTTGGAGGAACATCAGAAGGGCAGGATTATTGTCGATGGCATCGAATTGACCAATGATCTCAAAAACATAGAAAAAATCCGGGAAGAAGTGGGCATGGTTTTTCAGCACTTCAACCTTTTCCCTCACCTTTCAATCCTTGAAAACCTCACCTTAGGACCGGTATGGGTGAGAAAGGTCCCCAAAGCAGAGGCAGAGGAAACAGCAATGTATTATCTGGAAAAGGTGCACATCGCCGAACAGGCCTTAAAATACCCCGGTCAGCTTTCAGGCGGGCAGCAACAGCGGGTGGCCATTGCCCGCAGTCTCTGTATGAGGCCGAAGGTCATGCTGTTCGATGAGCCCACCTCTGCTCTGGATCCGGAAATGATCAAGGAAGTGCTGGATGTAATGATCGATCTGGCACGAGAGGGCATGACCATGATCGTGGTCTCTCACGAAATGGGTTTTGCCAAAAGCGCGGCTCACAGGGTTTTGTTTATGGATGAAGGTGAAATTCTCGAGGAAAACATCCCGGTAGAGTTTTTCGAAAACCCCCAGCACGAGCGAACCAAACTTTTTCTGAGTCAGATCTTACACTAAGAAAGCAGAAATCCACGTCAAGCCTTTGTCCAGCTTCCATAAGCGGTGCACAGTCTTTCCTGCTCAGTGGTTTTTCTGGAGTAATGGAGTAGTGGAGTGATGGAGTAATGGGGCATGCGAAAAAATAAAAATCGCGGGTACCAAAAACTAAGGGTTTGGAATGATGCAATCGATTATTATATTGAAACGTGCAATGTTTTTCGTAATTTTCCATATGAATTAAAGCGGGTGGCAAGCCAAGCTATAGCTTCAAGCGATTCTGTTCATCGAAATATTTCTGAGGGTTACTGCAGGCGCTCCATCAACGAGTACCTTTACTTCCTCAACATAGCCCTTGGCTCACTAGGTGAATCAGTTTCTGGACTTCAGGCCTATCGAAAAGCGAAGCAAATAACTGAGGAAGAATTTGAGAAACTTGATACTTTGGCATACAAACTGGAAAACGGTTTACTGAAACTGGTCGAAAGTCTGGAACAAAAAAGAGAGCGTGGAGAATGGATCGATCATCTGGTGATAAAGGAAAGTAATGTCATCTATGGTGTCAAATGATTCAAGACTCCACTACTCCACTACTCCAGTACTCCAACACTCCAAAGTGAATCCTTTCAAGCAAAGCCATTGGACTCTGACCACCCCTATTAGACTTGATCTACCTCTGAACCATTCACAGATGGAGGCACGAACATGAAACCATTCCAGGGAG
>JAJDNL010000174.1 GCA_022340745.1 Deltaproteobacteria bacterium | reverse complement strand
GGTGACGGTCCAAGATTCTTTGGCCGCGTAGAATATCTTCCACCAGAAAAACATGTCCTCGGGCTCGGCAAAGGGCTCCTTGGAATTGATGGTCAGCATGATTCTGGCGCCCTTTTTATCCACCGGTACCTCAAATCCCGGCAACTCCTCTGCCAACTCAGCGCCCAGATCCTCTAATAAAAAGAGGTAGTCTTCTTTGGGAATACCCACGTTGTTACCAGACTTCAAGCACTGTGCTACCCCTTTGTGAAGCACACCAGGTACCTTGTCGCGATCCCTTAAGCCCCGTGCCGACCGTATCATCGTATTGAGGTCGATGTTCATTGGACAGGCTGCCTCGCAACGGCCGCATACGGTGCAAATCCAGGGGAAACGAGAATCAATGAGCTCCTGGTCCAGACCCAGCAGGGCCATGCGCACCGCCTTGCGCATGTCCATGTCATCCACCCCGGTAACCGGGCAGCCGCCGGCGCAGGTGCCACAGGTGAGGCAGAGATCGGCAAACTCTCCAGCCAGTCGCCGCTTTTCCCTTTTGTCAAGAACGATAGTTTCGCCTTGCATTAGCTTCCTCCTTGCAAGATTTTCTTCAATGTTTTTCCTCCAGCTTCGCCGTCATGCCATTTGCACGGGGTGTATTCCAGGGGAAGATTTCTTCGTCCTTTCTCTTCAGCAAACCTCGTGCCGAATAGAGTAAAACTCAAAAAATAATGTTATATCAATGGTATAGAGTGATAACAGGGATGCGATTTAGAGGTGGTGAGCGGGGGGAATGCCCCACCTTATGGTGATGTAGATAGTTAAGATACTAATATTACAGGATTATTTTAAAACTGGGTAAAAATGCCTCAAACGTTACCAATTTACCCGAAAGGTTGGCAGAACCCAAGCAGGCTGATGAAAAAGTCTGGAAAAAACCTCAAACGTCATACCGGACGAGACGGAGTAGAGATCCGTGGTTCGACAGGCCGTTCGACAGGCTCACGGTCCTGAGCAAAGTCGAAGGACTCACGGTCCTGAGCAACATCGAAGGGGTATCCAGTAAACTTTTGTTTTCTCTAGATTCCGGATAGTCGCTTAGCGACTTCCGGAATGACGGACTCGGTGCTTACACGCAAAAAATATAGTTTTTCAAAAGCGTTGTATTGCTTTTGGGCGATGTGTCGGAAGGTCTTCCTCGCCACAAGCCATAAAAAAACCCCGCTTTGAGAAGCGAGGTTTTTCTTTCAAGGGTTTTGAATCAATGGTATTCGAGTCGGGTCAGCCGTTGTGATAGCCCTTGCCGCAAAAGGGGCTAGCAGCCATTGAGGGGATGTTGCACTCGAGGTGCCTTCTGGCGTTCTCTTTCATTGAGCGCCACATTATATAATCGTCTTCCTCGGGCCAAACCTCGATTCCCGGGCCGGCCCAACCAGATTCCATTTGGGTTTCACCTCTATTTTTATTATCAGCCATTGCTGTTACCTCCTCTGTATGTGAGCCTCACATCTTAACTAAACGTAACCATTCCTGGATTCTTGGTCAAGGGAAGGAGGGACAATTCACGAGGTGTGTTTAGGTGAGGCGTTGGTGGATTCGGTCGACGACCCTAATCTATGCTGATGGATATTAAATCCGAAATTCGAATATCGAAATCCTAAACAAATTCAAATTTTCAAAATCCAAATTACCCAAACTGCAAAGTCATTGATTTGTGCGATTTTGTTTTGAGCATTTGAACATTTGTATTTCGGATTTGTTTGGTGCTTCGTGCTTCGGATTTCGAATTTTTACAATGCTAAGTTGGATTGAACATACTGAATCCACTCTTCAGTTTTTTAATAATATTCATCCTGGTAAACATGTTTCCGAGTGAGCGGCAAGACATTGGTCAAACCATTAGTAAAAAGAATTTGATAAAGGCGAGAATTGCCATATTTGAACCCGGCTGAGCAAACCTGGAGATAGAGTCGCCACATGCGTACGAATGATTCATCAAACATAGACCTTACTTTCTCCACATTCTTTTCATAGTTGTTTGCCCAGCGGTCCAGGGTGTGGCTGTAGTGGAAGCGCAGATTCTCAACATCTAATATGGACTGACCACTCAGGTTCATTTGAGCCACAATCTCGGCGAGACTTGGAAGATAATACCCAGGGAAAATGTATTTCGATACCCAAGGATCACGAGGCGACTCAACATCTTTGCCGATGGTATGCAGCAGACCCATTCCCCCTTCTTTCAATAGGTTCGAAATTTTGTGCATAAACAGCGGAATGAATGCTTTCCCTACATGTTCAAACATGCCAATGGAAACAAACTTGTCGAATTTACCATTGATCTCGCGATAGTCCTTCAAAACCACTTCTATGTGGTTCTGCAACCCCAATGCTTCTATTTTCTTCCTGGCGCACTCGCACTGGTTACGAGAAAGGGTGTTTCCCAACCCTTTTATGCCATACTTCTGTGCTGCATAAATAAGCATTCCCCCCCAACCACAGCCGATGTCTAGGAGCTTTTCTCCTGGTTGGAGTGCCAGCTTTCGGCAAATGTGTTCATATTTATTCAGTTGCGCCTGTTCAAGGGAGTCGGTCTCACAAGTGAAGTAACCACAGGAATAGGTCATGGTCTTGTCGAGATAGAGCGCATAAAACTCATCGCCGCGGTCGTAGTGATGCGAAATATTTTTCGGGACGCGGTTGGAGGTATTTCTGGTGCCCAGGCGAAGGAGGAGAAATCGCAGTTTTTGCCAGAAAGAGAGGCTGTGTTTGTCAAATTCAATGGCATAACCCAGTCGCAGCAATTCCTCTAAATTACCTTCTACCTCCAAATCACCGGCCATATAGGCCTCGGCAAAACCCAGGAATCCTTTGCCCAGCAGTTGTTGGGCGCTTTCTTTGGTTTTGAGACGCAGCAACACTTCCGGTTGGTCACAATAACCTAACGTTTCCCCGTCCCAGAACTCAAAGGCAAACCTGGCGGTGGGATCGGCACCATGCATCACATCAGCAATTTTTTTGATCGCTGCTTTCATGCCGATAACAAATCGGAGTTCTTTCTAAAGTCACAGATTTTTGCAAGGAGTTATCACATATACTTCTATGATACGATCGACCTGAAAAATCTGTCAACATTAATCGGTAGGATTGATAAAGAGTATCTATCTTGAAAATGCTACGGCGAGCGCAATCCCCGTAGCTTGCTGCGGGGTTAGCGAGCGAACTACAATAAAATGGAATCACTTCCTTACATTTCGAATCCCGCTTCAGCGGGACTGCAGCTTGCTGCAGGGAGCTTCAATACGTTATCGGTAGAATTTACCTCTCAAATTGCCATTGGTAATTTACTTGGATGGATGTCAAGGCGGGTTGAGTTAATATGAAAAGCGCCTAGGTATTTATACCGTCTTCGGCCTTTCTCACTGCCTCTCTGGCCTTTTCAACCAGGTCATCAAACTCTTCAGATCGGGAGGTATCGAAGGCACCTCGCCCCGTTTGTACCCCTTTATCAAAAACATGTTCCGTATCAATGTGTTTGACCAAAGCTTTAACGGTCTCAAGCAGTCGCAGGTATTTTTCGTCCATCTTTCTCCCCTTTCGCAAATTGTCGCAGCGTTGATTTAATTCGTTAGATCAGAGTTCAATAGCTTTGGCGGTAGCCATTTTCAGTGGTTTTGGAGTACTGGAGCACGTATGATTTATGATTGCAGATTGGAGATTGCTGATTGAGGTGGATGCATTCTTCTCCGGTTGGTCTAAAGCTTTTAAATCTAAAATCTGCATTCTAAAATCTAAAATCACTGAACTCCATCACTCCAACTGACGCCCTCGCAGCGGAAAGACTCCTAGAGCCCCCGAAGGGGGCAATTCAAAGCCCGGTTTTCCGGGCTAGGAATCTAGCCGAAAGTTTATAAGATCATTCCTAGAACGGCAACAGCAAACTGTGCTAAGGTGTTACCAATGAAATTTCTCTTTCTTGAACCATTCTACGGTGGCTCGCATCGTGACTTTGCCGACGGTTGGATCAAGCATTCACGTCACCGGTTTGATCTCTTTAGCCTTCCTGCTCGTTTTTGGAAATGGCGTATGCGGGGGGCCGCACTATACTTAGCCAAAAAGGTGCAAGCTCTGGCAGACTATGACGGTCTGATCACCTCAAGTCTCATGAGTCTTGCCGATCTCAAATCACTCTGGGGAGCTGACTGTCCCAGAGCACTGGTGTATTTTCACGAAAACCAGCTTTCTTATCCTTTGCCACCCGGTGAAAGCATGGATTATCAGTTCGGCTTTACCGATGTAACCACTGGACTGGTGGCGGATAGAGTGCTGTTTAACTCCCAAACCCACATGGATGCATTCTTTGGCACGTTACCCGGCTTCATAAGAATGATGCCGGAATACCGGCCAAATTGGGTGGTGGAGGAAATTCGGGAGAAAGCGGCAGTACTGCATCCCGGGTGCAATTTTCCGGCAGGTCCAGCGAAGCTTCGACCATGGGACCTTTCCGAGTCTCCCCTGATTATCTGGAACCACAGGTGGGAATTTGACAAATCTCCCGAGACTTTTTTTTCTGCTCTAGAGTCGGTTTTGTCGGCTGGGTTCGAATTTCAGCTTGCACTCTTGGGAGAAAATTTCCAGGTCGTGCCCAAGCCATTTCTGACTGCCAAGGAAAAATTCGGGGAAAGGATTGTTCACTACGGCTACGAGGTTTCCAAAGAAAAATATCGGGACTGGCTCAAACAAGGAGTGATTGTTGTGAGTACCGCAATCCAGGAAAATTTCGGTATCTCTATCGTGGAGGCCATTCGGCACGGCTGCTACCCTTTACTGCCCGATAGCCTCTCCTATCCGGAATTAATTCCGGAAGAGCACCATACTGATTGTTTGTACAGCAGTCGGGAGGAGTTGGTGGAAAAGCTAAGCACGGTCCTGGCAAATCCCGGAGAATATACGGACAAAAGGGGAGGGCTCGCATCCCAAATGGAGAAATATTCCTGGGAGGTGGTAATAGATAAATACGATAAAGAACTCGAAGTACTGGTAGTCTAGTGACTCACTCTGTTGTTTATGCGTAAAAGACAACTCGAAGCCCAGCAGTGGACTGGTTCGCTCGCTTCGGTTAATTCCAAGACTCTCCTGAAGCAGCACTCGGCACCCCAGGGGTTCTTGAATCCCTCCCAAAGCACATGTGCCTTGAGGTAGAGGGCTTCAGCAAAATTGGGGTCCTGATCGAGCACCTCATTCACCAAGGCAAGAGCCTTATCAAACATACGTTGCGTCTTCAGAAATCGAATTTTATCCATAATCGTAGCCATGCTCGCCTCCACATTTGTGGCTCAGACATCACCGGTATGTGAAAGTGAACTTTAGCACAAACACCAATAAGCGTCAAGATTTTTCTCGCCTAATCAAGAGATAAAAAACATATCTCAAGTATTCATTAACACTGGGCATTTCACATCAATAGCACATACATCTATATTTGAATTTGATGAAATTACCACTATATGTGGTCGCAGGATCTCAAAGGAAAAAGTGTAAATGAAAGTATGTTATACGAAGTCCCCTGCCGTGTGGGTGCGATTTTATATAATAACGCAGAAACTTTAATTGCACACTATTGCACTGTAACTATATAAGCCTTACCGTCAGTAAAAAATTGGTTTCCCATAAAATTTTTCCCGATTAGAGATTTTACCAGTTGTACCTTCAGGTGGCCTTGTATTTTTCTTGTCTTACTCAGGTCTTGATACAGTAGTTCTCGTTCAGCATCCAAATCAGGAGCAATTTTTGGAATAATGCCCCATTTGAAACCGTCATTAGCATTCACCATACCGACATAGATATTTTCCCCATTTTGCAATGAATAATTAGTACGCCATATTTTAAGGTGTTGTGCATTGCGGAGCCAATTTGTCCCGGTTACTTTTGCAAAACTCAGATCCTGTATTTTTGTGTTCCAAAAAGAAGGTGAAATCGGTGCAGAAGGATAAGGTATTTTCATTATTAACGCTTTCATTGCCTTGATAAATGAGGAGATATCCGCCCTGTCGGTTAAGACCCAACCAGCTTTCTGCAATGTTGATTCCAACTGGCCGTCATCCTTTGCAAAGAAAATAAAGTTTACAGGCTCTTGTTTCTCTCCGATTAACGTCTCGGTGTATTTCATCTGTTCACTTGTGAAAATATCCGTACCCTTCGATACAACCATGGCTTTATTTAATGGCACTAATGCCAGGGCGGGATGATACCTTAATGAAAATCCAGCATAGAAGAAGATGGCGAGGAACACGAGAGCAAAAGAAATTGAGCGAGCTCTGCGAACAGGGGATATAGATTTGTCACTCTTTTTTTGATATCCGAGCCATTCGGAAACAGAAATAGCAATAATCAGCCACATTGCCCCGACAAGATAACCCCCCCATACATCGCTAATATAATGTTCCCCGAGGTATACGCGGCTAAAGCCAATCGCAATAATTATGAGAATTGTTACGAAGGATATATTTACCTTTCTGTTCCAGCTCTGGGCAAAGCGCGCAAGGAGGTATCCCACAAACCCGTAGAAAGCCACGGCTATAGTCGCATGTCCACTTGGAAAGGAAAAAGAATGTTCCGCATAAACAGCCAGTTCCGGGCGAGGACGATGAAAAGCCAGTTTTCCTAGGTAGGTAAATCCCTCACTGCCGGCGACAGCGATAAAAAGAGGAATAATGTAATAACTCTTCCGCCATAACCAAAGGAGCGCAACAAGAATGGCAATGAAGCCCAAGATGACCTGACTTTTACCAAGCAGGGTTATCCAGGTAAAAACCTTCGTTAGTGCATCAGTGCGAAAGACAGAGAAAAGATTTGCTATCCGGACATCTGCGGCAACAATGGGATCAGATGTTATCAGGTCTTCCACAACGCCACCAAACAAAGCCAAAACATAAACAAATGCCAGTATTAATATGGATAGGGTTAGCCCTGAAAATGCTGTTGTGTTCAGCCGTGCCTGCAAAAACGAGACACTGCGTGGATGTTTTTGGATCCATAGAGCCACATGTTCATTATTTATTACTGCTTCTTTGATGGATTGCCAAAGGGAGCTGGAAACAACTGAAAATTCTTTCCCTTTTTTTATAATCAACCACTTGAAGAAGTAGAGGATGACACCAAGTAGTATGAAAAAAGTAAAAAACAAACCAGCGCGAGACAACCACAATTCAGCGAGATTAAGGGATTGTGCAAAGATGTATCCGGCAAGAACCCATTCAAATCCCCATCCGACTGCGCCGAGGACATTCCAGAACATAAATGTTCTTTTATTCATCTTTACGCTACCAGCAATAAAAGGAACAACCTCTTTGACGCTTGGTATAAAACGGCCAAGAAAGACGCTTTTAGCGCCATGGGCGTCCATGAAATGCCTTGCTTTTTCAATATGGTTGGGCCTGAGAAACCAGAAACCTTTTTCCAGCCATCTGGCGCCATATCTTCTCCCAAGGTAGTAATTCATGTTGTCACCCAAAATGGCACCCAAGACGGCGAACCAGAGGAGATCGCCTATATCGAGATAGCCGCGGGCAGAAAATGCACCAAGAACAAGAATGATGGTTGATCCGGGTAAAAACAGGCCGATACCGAAAGTTGTTTCGAGGAAGGCTGCAAAAAAAGCAATCCAGTAGCCCCCAAGATGAAAGTGCTCTATCGATGGTAATAGGTGATTGATTAGGTCATTAAGCATGATTGTCCAGTCTGTATGCAGACTATACCCAGACAGCACTGCGCGGGATA
Organism: Deltaproteobacteria bacterium; assembly: GCA_022340745.1. Classification (GTDB taxonomy): domain Bacteria; phylum Desulfobacterota; class Syntrophobacteria; order BM002; family BM002; genus BM002. Next base: position 3,361 of record JAJDNL010000174.1, on the reverse strand, counting down.
TTTTTACGTCGAACACAGGAAGAGCAGTTCCATACGCGCTGCACTCAAACCAACACTACAAGCTCTACGCCGAGAAGGTCAAGCAGTAGGTAAGTTATAGGTGGGAGCAGTGGAGTAAGTGAGTGTGGATAACATCCCTTCATTCACACTTCTGCTTCTAGAGAGCAAAGCGCACAATGAGGTAGGTAGATCTGAAATGGGAAAAGTGTGGATTTAAGTATGCAATGTTCACTCAGTCCGGAAGGTCAACGGAGCTGTTTGCCCGGTCCGACTGCAGCAAATGGTTAGATCGGCTTGCCCTTAGCCATCATATGCTCCGGCATCTGCACCGCCACTACCTGGCCGCGTGCGCACACCTCCCCTCCAGCGGACACTGTAGCACTGACCACCACCTTCCGGCTCGTAATCTCCTTCACCCTCCCGCGGACCTCAAGCGGTACTCCAAGTGGTGTCGGACGCACATAATCCACCTGCAATGACGCCGTCACGAAACGCAATGGTGGGTCAGTACCCATCTCACGTCCCTCTTCCCGGTAGGACGCCGCCGCAGCAGTGCCTGTGCCGTGGCAGTCGATGAGCGAAGCAATCAAACCGCCATAAACATACCCGGGAATCGCTATGTGATATGGCCTAGGATGGAAGATTGCGACTGTCTCCTCACCATCCCAATAACTCTTGAGCTTTAGACCGTGCTCATTGAGTCGACCGCAACCATAGCAATAGCTTAGTTCATCCGGATAGTATTCCTGAAATGACTTTTTATTCATACGGTTCGCTCCTCAATGGGAGGCTCAACAGCCGAGTTCAGCGGCGGATGCGACTGCAGCAAACAGTTAGGAGCCCCTTAATGTTTGAGAGGTTTCTTAGCCCTGACGACCACGAAGGAACCCTCGCCGTAACCGGGCCTCACCAGGTCGAGCTGTTTCATCTCTTTTGGGTTTTGGAAGATTGTCTGACGAAAAACAAAGTCGCGGAAACCGGCTTGCTGCAGATGAAGTACGACCTCGTCTACGGAGAGAAACGTGGCCTGCCGATAGAACTCATTGCTCTGCTTGCGCTGCTCATAGGCTTTGCCAAGCGTGCTTTCACGGTTTATGAAACCGACTAGGATGTATCCGCCAGCCGTAAGTACACGATAAACCTCCAGAAATGCGGCAGGCACGTCGTCCAAGAAACAAATCGTGGTAACCAGTAAAATGAAGTCGAAGCTGCTGTCCTTACAGGGCAGGTTTTCTCCTACCCCGAAGGGAACTACGATGCCCCTCTCCATCGCGACTTTAGCCATGGCAGGCGACGGATCCACTCCCACGCGTACGCCCAGCGGAGCTGCGAAGCGTCCTGTGCCGACACCGACCTCCAGCCCCTTTCCGTTTTTGGGAAGTAAGGACCGAAGAGCCTCGAGTTCCGATTGGTAGGCGGCCTGATTGCGGTCGAACCAAGCCTCGTATCTGTCTACGTTTTTCTCAAAGGACTTGACCCTGCCCACTTCTTGGCCTCCAAACGGTGAGTGAAAGGGGCTGGTGAGAGAGATATCGCGCTCTTCAATCTAAAATCTAAAATCCCTTGGTTTATTCACCACTATCCTCTTCATCGGATTGTGGGTAAAGACTGTCCCCGAACCGCCGGGACCACCACCTCTCAGGGTCGAAGGATTCCACCTCTTCAGGGCTGAAGGAAAAACGATAGGTTTCACAGTAGTCCAGAAGCAAGCGGTAGGCGGCATTGATATCCTTGATTTTTCCAGAGCCGGTCGCGTCGTTTTCCGGTGCATCAGGATGCCACTGCTTGCACAGGTGGCGATATGCAGTCTTGATTTCTGCTATGCTAGCCAACTCGCCCAAACCCAGCAGTCTGCGGGCCTGGTCAATTTCGGCAGCCAGAAAGGTAGTTCTCTTCATGTATGACCCTACTTTGTCACCACGGACAGCGGAAAAATGCTTCATAATGGTGTGCAACAGGAATCAGGCTATAAACCATTTCTCCTGCCACAGTATTTTCTTGATCTTAGCAGAGCACCCCCAAAATGTATATTGACGAAGTGTATCAACTCGCCTCGCTCATGAGAAAAGCTACATCCCTCTCCCGAAAGATTTATCGTTTAGCTGATATGAACTGAAACGTTCGTATTCTCAGTGATACCGAGCATTGCGCATGTAGGTGGTACTATGCAGCTGCGGACTAAACAGAATGTAATTCTTTGTGCTCTTCTGGCTTAGAATCTGCATATTTATAAGATTGAAAAATAGTGGTATTATCTAAGCACCGAATGATTTCCTGAATTGTCTGCTATCTGCTTGCGAATACTGCTTTGGCTTTTTATAGTTCGCTCTGGTGTGCACCCCTCCTTCGATCGAGAACTGCTTCGCCCTGGCCCTTACCTGCAGGAGGTCATATTTAACATGGTAAACCTGGTCCTCATGACCAGATCAGAGTTCAGTAGTTTTGCCGGCGAGGATTGCGAACCGCCGGAGGTTTCAGTGTTCAGTGTTCAGGTTTCAGTTTCTACGTTTCTTTTTCCTCACACCTGACACCCGACACCTGAAACCTTGAGATTTGCTGCACTGATACCTCAACTATTGGAAAGTTAAAAACGGAGTTTGGCTCCCAATGGCAAGCGAAGAGGTGAAATCGGAAGCTTTGCGAATCAACCTTGAAGCTACCCGGGTTGACGTACGCATCCATCCCAAGTACGAAGTCATGCGCGAGGTGGTCTTGGACTATGTGGGTCTTCTCCAGCAGACCGATAGTTTGCTGGAAGAGCTCAACCATCCTTATCGCAACTGGGATTTCGTGGTTCGAGAAAACCGGCGCTATGCCCTCCAAAATTTCCCCATCTACCTTGCCCACAGTCAGGGGCCTCAGGTGTGTCGTTTGGTGGCAGAAGTTTTCATGGAGGCCATTGCTGATGGACAGCAACCTTCTGTGAAAAGCCAGGCAGCAAACAACCTCATCCTTTTTCTAGAACAATTGGCAGGTGAGACAAAGAGGCTTTCTAAGAAGTACGGAGGAGTTCTCAGTGAAATTTTTGGGCGGATGCAAGACATGCCCGAGAAAGATTTTTTCTTTTTCGCCAGCAGCTTCTACTCCATGAAAAAGATTGGCTGGTTCGTGACTGAATCCCAACCTGCTGGACTCGACCATAGCTCTTATTGCTCGCTCTTGAGGAAAACCTTACGGACTACATACCATTACTGGCTGGGGCAAGAAGATCCTCGTGCATGGTTTGCGGAACTGGCAGGTGATTGGTGGAGTCCCGAGATACACACTCAACACTTAGCACCTATCGGTCATGAGCGCTTTCGCGCCCTGGATCAAGAGGTGGAAAAGCTCGCCAAGCGAAAAGCGAATGGTGCTCTGGTAA
>JAJDNL010000173.1 GCA_022340745.1 Deltaproteobacteria bacterium | reverse complement strand
GGTGACGGTCCAAGATTCTTTGGCCGCGTAGAATATCTTCCACCAGAAAAACATGTCCTCGGGCTCGGCAAAGGGCTCCTTGGAATTGATGGTCAGCATGATTCTGGCGCCCTTTTTATCCACCGGTACCTCAAATCCCGGTAACTCCTCGGCCAACTCAAGGCCCAGATCCTCCAGCAGAAAAAGATAGTCTTCCTTGGGGATGCCCACATTGTTGCCCGACTTCAGGCATTGCTCTACCCCTTTGTGAAGCACACCAGGCACCTTGTCGCGATCCCGAAGTGTGCGCGCCGAGCGCATCATCTTATTAAGATCGATGTTCATGGGACAACCGTGCTCGCAACGGCCGCATATGGTGCAAATCCAGGGAAAACGTGAATCAATGAGTTCCTGGTCCAGACCCAGCAGGGCCATGCGCACCGCCTTGCGCATGTCCATGCCGTCCACCCCGGTAACCGGGCAGCCGCCGGCGCAGGTCCCGCAGGTAAGGCACAGATCCGGATACTCACCGGCCAACTTCCTCTTCTCTCGCTTGCCGAGTACTAGTTGCTCCATAATTGAAACTCTCCCAGTTCAATGGAAAGATACGTGTTTACCAACATCATTTTGACTCGTCTGCTAGCAATAAATATTTCACCATCATATGACAGTTTCAACCTACCATATCAGACACCAGAATCAAGCACTTTTTTTCACGAAGCCGTGGCTAATCACCCCTATACTGTCCAGGAGAGGTAATTTGCACAGATCTTGTTCTCGGCGACAAATGGCATAGGGCATGGAGCATAGAGCATGGAGAAAAAATGCATGGATAGCCACGAACCATCTGGCTCCATTCAACAAAGAAAAACAGGGTGAGCAATGCCCACCCTATCTCGTATTACCGCTTACTGCTTACTGTTTACTGTTTACCGGAATCTAAAGCTTAATAGCCGTTACCAGTTCCTTTACGGCGTCAACCGACTGATCAAAGGCAGCCTTCACTTCTGCGGTCAACTGGATCTCGATCACCTTCTCCACGCCTCCGGTGCCCAGCATCACTGGAACTCCCACGTAGTAACCACCCACACCATATTCCTTATCGCAGTAGGCCGCACAGGGAAGGATCCGTTTTTGATCTTTCAGGATGGACTCAGCCATCTGAACACACGCGGCCGAGGGCGCATAGAAGGCGCTCCCCGTTTTGAGCAAGCTGACAATCTCGCCTCCTCCCTTGCGGGTTCGGTCCACTATAGCTTCGATTCGCTCCTGAGGCATGAGATCCGGGATGGGAATGCCGGAAACCGTGGTATAACGTGGCAGTGGCACCATGGTATCTCCGTGCCCCCCCAGGACAAATGCCTGGATATCCTTCACAGAAACGCCCAGCTCCATGGCGATGAAGGTGCGAAACCTGGCAGAGTCCAGCACCCCAGCCATTCCCATGACCCGGTTGGTGGGGAAACCGCTCACCTGGTGGGCAACGTACACCATGGCATCCAGAGGGTTGGAGACAATGATCAGGAAGGCCTCGGGAGAATTCTTGGCCACCTGCTCGGTCACGGCTTTGACAATATTGGTGTTGGTTTTCAGGAGGTCATCACGGCTCATTCCCGGCTTGCGAGGGATCCCTGCAGTGATGATTACCACATCAGAGTTGGCCGTATCTGCATAGTCGTTGGTGCCGATAACGTCGGCATCAAAACCCTCCACCGGACTTGCTTCCATCAGGTCCAGTCCCTTCCCCTGAGGCATTCCCTCGACAATGTCTATCAGCACCACGTCGCCCAGTTCTTTGGCCGCGGCCCAGTGCGCTGCCGTTGCCCCCACAAAACCGGCCCCTACTACCGTTATTTTGTTTCTTCTTAAAGCCATTGCTTCACTCCTTTGGTCTGTAGAGTTATCAAATCACCTCAGCCTATGCTATCAGTCGTAGGCTTCAAAAAACCCTCCCTCTCCACCCTCAGGGGGGAGAGGGTTGGGGTGAGGGGGGGGAATAATATTTATTGTAAATCACCCCTCACCTTTATCCTCTCCCCTCAAGGGGAGAGGAAATTTATTTAGCTGTCGTCGGGTGAACCCGTTAACACGGATCCACCCAACCTACAAGATGATTCTTTCCACTGCAGGACAGTCTACAGGAGGCATGTGATAATTCGAACAAACCTTCTTTTAAACCTATTTCAAACAAGTATTGAAGTCAACACTATTCGTGACACGGTCACCAACAATATTTGGGAAATCCATAGACGGCACCATACGTCATACCGGGCGAGGCGAAGCCGAGACCCGGTATCCAGAAAAGTCTTGTTTTCTTCCTGGATTCCGGACATCCGCCGGTGGCGGATTCCGGAATGACGTCATAGGTGAGTATTAAGAATGAAAAGGCCTCACCTTTTTCGGCGGATACGGATATCCGCCCTCTTTCAGATGATCTTGATACTCTCGGTGGGACAGGTGAGGCAGACCGCTTCGCCCGGACTCAAGCACATGTTCTTGAATTGCTCTTTGGGGACTAGGACACTTAAAGGAATTCCCACATCCACCAAAGCCCGGATACGGCTCTGTTCGTCTGTGAGCTGAATCAGCCTACCGCAAAAAGTATTTTCTGCTGCAACCTCACTCTGGTTTGGGGTGATTTTTACCAAGGTGGGATCGATAAAGATTCTCACCGGGCCGCTCTGATGGGTCTGGACGCCAAGTGTCAGCTGCTTTTGAACGAGGCAGTATTTTCTACCCTCTCCGGTCACCTCGATTAGACCGCTGAAAATATTCTCGTAAGTAGAGTGCGTTGTTTTGCCGTCGTATAGGAAAATAGTATCGTCTGCCAATCTGGACGCCTGAATCATATCGTGGGTGGTGAAGATCACAGAGATTCCTTTTTCCCTGTTGATTTCCTGGATAATCCGTTCGATGGCAATCTGGTTTTCCACGTCCACATTGGCCGTTGGTTCGTCAAAGAGAATGACTTCGGGAGAGCAAGCCAGGGCTCTGGCAATGGCAACTCTTTGTGTTTCTCCCCCTGAAAGCCTGTGGGCCCTGGAATCTTGGAATGGATGCATTCCCACGAGATCCAAAAGCTCCTCAATGATTTTTCCACGATTTGCTTTCGGTAGTTTGCGTATTTCCAAAGGGAATTCCAGGTTTTTGGAAACGGTTGCGGTAAACAGAATGGGATGCTGTCCAACAATCACTACCTTCTTACGCAGTTGGATGAGCCCATTGTTGTTGAAATCAACTTTCTTTCCATTGAACTGAAGTTCTCCGGATGTGGGCGTCTGGAGGAATGCTAGAATTTCCAGAAGAGTGGTCTTGCCAGCACCATTGGGGCCCAGAATTCCCAGCACCTTGCCCGCTGCAAGCGACAGCTCACCTATGTCAAGCACAGTGCGTTGACCGTAGGTTTTTTTTAGGTTTCGTAGCTCGTAAAGCATAACCTTCCGCTCTGAAAACTGGCACCTAACATCATACCAGGCGGCACAAGGCAACAGGCACAAGGCGCAAGATTCTTTCGAATTTCGAAATTTCAAAGCTATACCCCATACTCCATGCCCTCTGTCTTTTCAAATCCGCAATCCGAAATCCAAAATCCAAAATTCTTCTGCCCTATGCTCTATGCTCTCTGCCTCCTAAACCCTCGCTTTGCCTTGCATGAAATTGAAACACAAATTTACCCCGAAACTGACAGCAAGCAGCACGATTCCCAGGGCCACCCCCAGAACGAACTCTCCCTTATCGTACTCCAGGGCCATGGCCGTGGTCATTGTTCGAGTGAAACCCTTGGCATTGCCCCCCAGCATCATGCTGATGCCCACTTCCGCAATGACCCTGCCATAGGCAGCAATAACCGCTGCCATAATACCAAATCGAGCTTCTTGAATAATCACCCAAGCGGTTTGCAGCGCGTTCGCACCGAGAGTCATTGCCGTCTTCCGGTAACGCTCGTCAATACGGCTAATGGCTGAAATAGTAAAGGTGGTGACTATCGGGATGATCAGGATAACCTGACCGATGACCATGGCCTTCTGGGTGTAAAGTAAGTCCCAGGGACCAAATAGTCCTCGCCTGGAAATAAAGGCATAAACGAAAAGTCCCACCACCACTGTTGGCAGGGCCAACAAAGTATTGAGGACGGTAATCAGCAAGCGTTTACCCCTAAATTCTCTGAAGGCGATAAGAAACCCTGCCGGAATTCCTACCATGCTGGCAATAAGGGTGGAGACGGAACTCACTTTTAAAGAGACATAGACGATCTGGAGAAGTTCTTGGTCCAGCCCCCATAGGAGCACAAAGGCGGACATAAAGCTGTCAGCAAGAAAGTCCAATGCTAGATTATCCTCGGGTAGTCTTAGTCTGCTTGATGTGGGATGTGGGATGTGTGATGTGGGAAAAGAAACCTGGTTCCACTAGAATCTCACATCTCATATCTCATATCTCACATCGCTCAGGGCTTGCCCTATGCCCCATGCCCCATGCTACATACTCCATGCTGACTTTTACTTCGCATAAGCAGCGGCATCCGGAAAAAACGCTTGCTGCCCTTGAATCCTGTACTCAGCAATAAGAGCCTGGGCCTTTGGTGCAACCAGCCATTTGGCTAATGTGTCAGCCCAGTCAAATTTGACGTGGGGGTACATTTTCGGATTTATCGGAATAATACCGTAGGGATTGAAAAGCCGCTCATCCCCCTCACAGAGAATTTCCAGGTCCAAACCCTGCTTCCTGCCGAGTTTGTACTTCAGATAGGTGCCACGGTCAGTCAAGGTGTATGCCTGCTTTTCCTCAGCATAGGTCAGGGTCTTGCCCATGCCCTGCCCAATGGACAAATACCACGTACCCAGTCCCTCGGGGTGAATGAAGGAGACGGTCTTCTTCTTGCCTTTCTTGACAATCTCAGTCTTCTCAGTCTGCAAAGGAAAGCCGGTCGTCTTCCAGAGCTCCTGCTCTTTTGTATGGGTGCCGCTGTCATCTCCCCGTGAAATGAACTTGCCTTTTGTCATGGCGATCTTTTTCAGGGCCACTGCCGCATCTCGTAAACCTTTGATCCCCGCAGGATCTGCAGCCGGACCGATGATGACGAAGTCATTGTGCATCACACCCAACCGATAGGCCCCGTAGCCCTCAGCCACGAACTTTTCTTCCCTGGCTTTGGCATGCACGAAAATTATGTCCACGTTTCCATCCATACCATCTCGTATGGCCGCACCTGTGCCTTTGGCCACAACCTTGACCTGAATTCCAGAGTCTTTGGTGAACTCAGGCAGCAGCACATCCAGAAGCCCAGAGTTTTCCGTACTGGTAGTCGTAGACATCTTGAGTACTTTTTCCGCCCCACTCGCGCTCGGAGCAAAAAGACCTAAAACAACAACTCCCACAACAAACCAAATCCATTTTCCTTTCATCGCTCCAACCTCCGGTATCTATCCTCGAAAAACCACCTGTCCCGAAGTGCTCAGATCGTACCCGCTGAAGTGTGCACTCAGGTTCAAAAACTCCTCATCCTTGAGCAGCGCCATGAGCATCTGGACCCCACGGCTGAAAAATATGTCCTTGCGAACAATGAAATCGTAGCGCTCCCAACAAACCTCCACCTGATCTAAACCCAGCAACCCACCCACTGCACCGATGGCCAGACCTGCGTCTGCCCGTCCAGCCAATACCTCGAGACCCACATCCAGATGGCGACCGAAGCCTGTATCGTAACCGGGGACCTGCTCGCCGCTGACGCCCTGGCGTTCAAGTTCACGATCCAGCAGCAACCTGGTGCCGGTCCCCTCCTTGCGGTTGGCAATGCGGATCTCGCCGCTGGCAAGATCACCCAACTCGGTTATTCCACGAGGATTTCCCGGAGCCACCAACACCGCTTGGAGCCTCTTGCAAAAATTGACCACCACCACGCTGTCGCCAAACTCTTCCTCCACATAGGCAAAGTTGTAATCCTCCCCTTCAGGTTCGAGGAGATGAGCCGAGCACAGGTGGCAGAGGTTCTCCTTGAGGGCCCGAATACCTCCCATGCTCCCAAGATTGCTGAAGACAGGCAGGGGCAGGTGGTGCCTCCTGGAAAATAGTTCCAGCAGTTGGTCCAAAAGCAAATCGTTACTTCCAGTTATTATAAGTAAGTTTTGGTAACTTTCAGGACCAGCCGCAATTGCAGGATAGTTCTCGGTATGACGCTCCAGCCAGCGGTCCAATAGGTGGCGTTGAAAGAGCCACTTGCCGGTAACTTTGGTGGCAGGCAACCCACTGTCGCTAATTAGATTGTAAATTTTTTTCTCATTGATTCCAAGATATTGAGCAGCTTCTTTAGTGTTCATCAGGGAAGACATAGAAGATTTCCTCGTGCTCGATTGCTGGGCTTCAGGCAAAGATATCGGAAGACGCATGATAGGTCTTTTCCTAGGTTTGACACTCTACTAGAGCACTTATTTGCTGTCAATAAATAAACGAATAATAACTTAGATTAACTTTAATGGGTGAGCAGTCAGCGGTAAGCGGTGAGAAAGAAGGAGTCAGGAGTCAGAATCCAGAAGGCAACAAATTCTGTAGACACAAGACCCCTTTAGAAGATATATGGAGGAACATGAAAGACCAGGAATATCCAAAATACCGATTTGATCGCATGGAGGTCGCCGGCTCTCTTGGAGATTTGGGTACCCTTCTCCCCATTGCCATCGGCATGATTCTTCTGAACAAACTCCACGCTACAAATGTCTTTGTCTTGATCGGATTCTTCTACATTGTGGCGGGGCATTACTTTGGGGTGCCTGTACCCGTTCAGCCCATGAAAGTTATCGGCGCCTACGCCATTGCAGTTGGTTTGACTCCAACTCAAATTGTTGCATCTAGCTTGTGGATGGGGATTTTCGTCCTCGGTCTGGGCACCACTGGTCTCATTCAGGTTATCGGCAAGTATACGCCGAAGAGCACGGTGCGCGGGGTGCAGTTGGGGGTGGGGGTGGTTCTCATGATCAAGGGGCTGAAGCTCATGATCGTGCCGGACCCCAACCTGGCAGTTCAGTCTATCGGTCCTGTCAGCATGAGCATACTCTTAGGTGCCGGAGGTCTTGTTTTAACCTTCCTTTTGCTGGACAACAAGAAGCTTCCGGCAGCCTTAGTTCTCATATTCTTGGGTATTTTGCTTGGTCTTTTCATCGGCAAGCCATTGGATGCAGCGTCATTCAACTGGTCCATCCACTTCCCCAAACTGATCCCCTACGGCTGGCCATCTGTGGAGGAGTTTCTCTGGGTGCTTCCCATCCTGGTTTTACCCCAGATCCCAATGACCATAGGCAATGCAATCATTTCCAATACCGATATAATGCATGAATACTTCGGTGATCGGGCCCGCCGGGCCACATATCGCAGTGTGGCCAACAGCCAGGGACTGGCTGACATCGTCTCCTTTTTCCTGGGGGGTATCCCTATGTGCCATGGGGCTGGGGGCTTGGCTGCTCACTATCGTTTCGGGGCCCGAACCGCAGGCTCCAATCTCATAATAGGTGGGATCTTCGTTCTGCTCGCCGTGATTTTCGGGGAGAATACTGTTGCCATCCTTAAGCTACTCCCCTTTTCCATTTTGGGTGTTTTGCTGGTATTTGCCGGCCTGCAGTTGACTCTCATGATCCAGGACCTCAAAGATCGCAAAGACCTGTTTGTGGCCCTTTTCATGCTGGGCATTACCCTCGCTACCAACCTGGGTGTTGCCTTCATCGTCGGGATTATCGTCGCCTACGGTTTTAAGAGCGACAAACTCACCATCTAGCCAGCAATTCTCCCCTCTCCAGCCTTTGTCATTTCCCCCTTTTACCCATTTCCGGTCAAGCCACTTTTGGGTAACTTTTACCCATTTTTGGCCAAGGCAGTTTTGGGTAACTCTGTGGTCTCTTCATGCTTGGAAGCTTTAATTCATTAGGTTTTGTACTTTTAGCTGACCACCTAATAGCGAGGCACGTTTATACTTCACCAGCAGGTGAGAGCTCCGGTGCGGGTAGCAGAAGAGGAGAATATATCAAGAGTATAAAAAGGACCGAAGCGGCGTCTAATGATTTGACATCGGCTCAGTAAGTTGCTTTCATTATAAATCATCCATATATTATTCCAGCTTATTGGGCTTGTAGGAGAATTATTATGAAAATGAAAACCGTGAAGGATATAATGACTCCCCTTTCGGAGTACGGCACGATCTCGGTGGAGGCAACTCTCTACGAGGCAGCCATGGCTCTCGAAACAGCTCAGCTGGAGTTCAATGGAGACCGTGTTCACCACAGATTACTCCTCATAGTGGATGAACATGGACGTGTTGTGGGAAAGCTCAGTCAACTGGACGTGTTGAGGGCCCTGGAACCGAAAGGAGAGCACATTGAGAATTCGCGATCATTGAGACGTTTCGGTTTCAGTCGAGAGTACTTGAAACCCATGTTGACCCAGTGCCGCTTTTGGGAGCAACCACTAATAGATCTGTGCAAAGCAGCGGGTAGATTGAAAGTAAAAAGATTGATTCATACTCCCCTGGAAGGCGAATTCATAGATGAAAATGACTCCCTGGCAGAGGCCATACACCAGCTAGCCCTGGAACACCATCAGTCATTGTTAGTGACGAGAGGTAAAGAAATCGTGGGTATCTTGAGGCAGAAAGACATGTTCAGGGAAGTAGTTGAAACTCTTAGTGCCTGTGAGTTGTAGACACGCACCAACACTCTTCGGCCCTCTCTCAAACAGCAAGCGAGATGTCAGCCATGCCCGACGATTTCAAATCCAATCCAGACAGTGAGACGTTCAATTGGAAACGACTCTTCTTCCTGTTCTTGGGGATAGTGCTGTTTGCGGTGGTTTATTACTCCCCTCACTGGTCCGACGCCGCAGATCCTATGGGAAAGGCATTTGCTCTGAGCAGGGAGGGAAAAGGTGCTCTCGCTGTAGCACTTCTCGCCGCAACCTGGTGGGTCTTTGAAGTCGTGC
>JAJDNL010000168.1 GCA_022340745.1 Deltaproteobacteria bacterium | reverse complement strand
AACAGGTGGGATTTAAAGCAATCGCAGACGACTACGCGTATGCTGTAGCCGCGTAGGCGGCTACCGTCCTGCCAGTTCGGGTCCGCGGGGCTGGCAAAGGGCGTCGACTAGCGGAACCGCCCGCTGCAGGTGCCTATGGGTAGCGGGTTAAACCAAGTAGGCTGGCTTGAAGGGAATCTTTCCCGAGGGGAGTCCCGGAAGGCGAGACTTTAAAACCCGGGATAAGCATGTAGAAGCTTAAGTGGAAGTTTTCCGGACGCGGGTTCGACTCCCGCCGCCTCCACCAGTCTTCGCTTGGAGCATGCGTAAAGCGAAGACTGCCGCGACGTAGCCCGAATGGGCGAAGTCGGGCCTATCAATTCTCAACCAAAATAACGCTCAAAGCTGCGACTCGGCACGCCAGTCTGCCTTCATCTGCAGCAAAGGATGGCCGCAATGACGATCCAAAATCGTGCCATAGCATTCCTCAGCGAATACGGGCACACTTCCCTCGTCAATCTGGGCGCTGGCCGTCTGTTGAACCGGATTGATAATCACATCCGTCTGATGACCCAATTGAATCTGTCCTACTACGTAGCAATTGACTGTGGCCCATACATCGAACTGACTTCTCCCAATATTTTCTTAGATCCTGATGGTATGACAGAGTTGCTAATGGCGTATTACCAAGGCAAGCCCCAAAAGTTCTGGGATGAGGTCAAATTGTTCCCAAATACGTGGGTGGAGGAGTTGGAAGGCATCCATTGTGCCGTGGTGGTTTGTCAGAGAGTATACCCCGATTGTCGCTGGGAAAAGGCAATCGTGTCCATGACCCCGAAGCTAGTGCTCCAAGAGGACCTTCACGGTTGTGAGAGACAGCAGCTTCGCGGACGTGGGTACGTGCGGACGTGGACCAAGATTCACCAATACGGCTTACAGCCTTTTCGGCCCTTGCCCCTTTTTCCGTGGGAACGCAATTTGATCCTCTGGCGGCGGCGAGATTTTGCTGATGATGAGATACAGGCTAGTAGGTGGAGGGTGTTCTGGCGTCTGTGCGAGTGGTTTATAGGATGAAAGGAGGCAGGAGTCAGAATTGAGGTTTCAGGTGTCAGGTGTCAGGTGTCAGGAAAAACAGACAAAGAATCTAAAACCTCATCTATCTCAAATCCGCAATCCGTAATTCTTTTTCTGTCCTCTGTCCACTGCCGTCTGTCGTCTCTCCCCGTCTCGCCGTGTCCCCGTATCTCCGCGTCAGGCCACAGTGCCTACTGCTTAACCCCTAGTGTCTAGTGAGCTGCTGCCTGGTGTCTGCTGCTAGCTGACACAGGCCCTGTACCTTGAGCCTTGGGCCGTTTCTCTACTCTATGGCCGCCTTGCCCAGTGTCCTCAGTACCTCTTTGAGTTTCTCGAGCTCACCTTTCTCTAGTTCCCTACTCTGAATCGCTTTTCTAGCCCTGCTCATGACCCGGTAATAGAGATCTTTGGCGTAATCAGCCCCAAGAAAACGGAGGGTTTCAATAAGGGCCTCCTCTTGCCGACTCAGTTCCTTGGACGAGTTGATTCGTCGCCATTGGGGCCCAGGCTCGGCGACAGCCGGAGAGTCCGGGAAATCAGCGCTGGGTTTGCCACTGTAAACCACAACCAAATCTTCTAGACACTCCTGAATAATACCTTCAAAGATTTTCCTCCCCGGTTTCCGCTTACCAGATTCAATTGCGCTCAGGTAACCCTTTGTAATACCGATTTTATCTGCGAATTCTGTCTGACTAAGTCCCAAACGCTCTCTTATCTGCTTTATCTTATTTTGTGCTCCATTTGTCATAGGAAGTTTGCACCTGTGTTATATTTTACTTGACATAGTTTGCCATTGTCAATACAATACCACAATAGCAAACCCACAGCCGTAAACTCAAAAATGAACGGATATGCGATTTTAGTCAATAGAAAAGGTTGATTTCTCATGAAACCAGAGGGTGAGCAAATGATCAAGCGAGACATTCTCTGTGATCACATGCTCAATGTCTGCCTCAAACTGCAAACCTTGAGGGACTCTTGTTCGGGCGTTTTTAATACTCGAACCTATCCCCCGAACATTACCTGGTTTGACGGGGCAGCGGCTATCTGCCAAGAAGCAATAGACTGGATAGAAGAGGTAGTCCTCATCCTGACAAGGGCTGAAGAAAAGACCATCGCTGATAGAGACAATGACTCATTCAAACCAAGTAACATTCCATAGCTCTTTTCAAAATGCTGACAAGGGAGTCCCCTGTGATGGGGTCAGGTCAAAATCATCTTGAGTTGCCAATGAGCGGAGTTTGCTCGATGCTTCTGGAGTGAAGCCTCAGGCCGACTCCGATTGGTCGATGGCAAGGGGCACCTTCAGACCTGATCCCATCACAGGGGACTCCCTTGTTTTAGCCCTGATATTTCATGAATAACTTGTTGCGACCACTTCAGAATTTCAGATTGAGGGTGATCTTATCCAAATGGTTATTTGAGTAAAACAAGAATGCAACTATAATTTCCACCGTTTACTCTCTCTCACTCGCTCTTTCGCAACCTCAAATCCGCAACCCGCAATCTCCAATCTTCAATCAAATGCCCCCCTCCCCTACTTTACTCCTTTTTCTCATTATGTCATGATTGAAACGACAGATACGTGGCAAACCGAGCACGGAAAGGAAAGCGATGCAGCCCAACCGCTTATGGTTCCTTTGTCTGTTGTTTTTGGGCGGACTAGTTTCTGCTTGTCTGGGGAATCTCCGCTTGACAGTCCTCTATGACCAGACTGACGAACTCAAGGCCGGCGATCGTGTCATCTGGCAAGAGCAAACCATAGGCGTCGTGCAAGACGTGAAAACGGATGCCACTGGTCGCGGCGTGGCGCAGTTACAAATTAAGGGAGATTTCCGTGACAAGGTTACAGACGAAAGTCGCTTTCTCATCCAGGCTGACCCCCAGCATTATTGGCAAAAGCATATTGAGATGGTCAACCTGGCAGAAGGGGGAGACCTCCTCCCCAATGGCGCTAAAGTAGAGGGCAGCACCTATCTTTCCCTCCAGGCAGAAAGAGGGAGCCGGGGATTCGCGGCTTGGTCGCAATTGCTACTCCAAGAGCTTGAGCGTTGGCAGAAAGAGCTGAACCAGCTTCCTGAGGAGGAATGGTACAAAGAACTTGAACGTCAGATGGATTATTGGCTGAGCGAAATGGCGCAGGCCGGGGTTGAAGCGCGTCGATACTTCAGGAAGGAAGTGCTACCCCGGTTGGAAGAGTCGGTGCGGGAGTTAAAAAAAAGATTGCGAGAGTTTCACAAGCAAAAAGATGCGGATATTTTAGAGATCAAGTTGGAAAAATTAAAACGAATATGATGATGGTAATTTTAGCCCGGACATTGCATGAATTACTTGCTGCGACCAGGGATATGGACGTCCTTCCTGGCGTCCTCAGGTGTCGGCCCCTGCGACGTACCGTTCAGGTACGCCTCGGAACCAACACCCTGCGGTTGCCAGGTGGCACGCCCATCTTCGTGGTCCCGCTACAGCAATTGAAGCTCCCTGCAGTCCGCCTGCGGCGGGCAGGGAATCTTCGAAATGTAAGGTAGCTAAACCATTTTATTGCAGTTCGCTCGCTAACCCCGCAGCAAGCTGCGTGGAATGCGCTCGCTAAAGCATTTTCATGAAATGTCCGGGCCAGAGGTAAAGATACATGAGTGTGGAAGAGATAATGGAAAAACATGGCTTTCGCATTTCAGCAAGCTGCGCTGGAACAGCATGGTACACAAAGTTCATCAAGTACGACGGGAAACGCGCTTATGTAACTGTCATGGACAAAGATGGGGAGGGGTTGCCTCAATCACTCGATGAGCCTGTGCAGGTGGGAATCTATGAGTTGCGTTCTGGCGACGAACTCGAGAGCAGCCAGAACATCAACTCGCTCAACTCCTATCTTGAGTCATTGGAGGGATAGCGTCGCCCACAGAGGTGATGTATCTTGTTCTGCTATAAGAAGAATCCAGGCTCAAAGGACCCCGGCGATTGTAGATTTAAGAATGCAGATTTTAGATTTAAAAGCTCAATATTTCGCGGTAAGAAATGCATGCAGCCTCAATCTGCAATCTACAATCTGAAACTGGGAACCCGCCCGAAGGGTGGGAGTCCAAAGGACAAACTGGGAACCCGCCCGGAGGGTGGGAGTCCGAAGGACAAATCATAGATCGTACAGAGACTGGCCCTAAGGACTAGGTTTTCGATGTTAAACAAGAAAAGCCCGCCTGTCGGCAGACTTTACACTTGGTAAGCAAAACTTTAATGATGCAAACCCACACTGGTAAGAACCGCTTCGCTAAATAATCCCTTAAGCCTTCTTCTTTTTCCGGCGAGCTTTTCTCTTTTTGGGTGCAGCCTTTTTCTTTGGAGCTTTTGCCTTGGCCTTCGCAGCCGCTGCAGCCTTAGCCTTTCTCGCTTTCTGCAGTCTTTCCCCCAGCCCAAGAGCTTTCGCAGTCTTTCTTCGCTTCGCACTGAGTGCCTTTGAAGCCAAGGGCTGCCGAGCTGAAAAACCCCATTTTTTACGATACTCTGCAGGAGTCAATCCGAATTTTGCAAGAGTTCTTGTAGTAAGCTGCTTGTACTTCTTGCCATCTTCGAGGTTAATGATGTAGTTTCTCTGAATAGATTTTCTTGGATCTATTGGAGGAGCATCTGCTTCAGGACCACCCTCTTCGATTGTTTTGATGTTCTTAAGGGCATCAAACGTCTTTTTGAGCGCTGCAACCATTTCGTCAGCTGCCATTACAGCATGTGTAGCCTGTGCAGCAACAATTTCTGATGCCATTTCAGTTAAACTTTTCCCCATATCATTGTCCTCCTTTCATCAGTACCTACATATTATAACTACAATTCTAAGTATCTAAAAAATAATGTAAATCAAATTAGTTGTCAACAACTATTTGATATCTCAACATTAATCAGCTTTAGGTAAATTTTGATATTGCAACCATTCGAAATTATTCGCCTATTATTGCAAACTATGAATCTACACAACAGCATACGAACACGTATGCAATAATCTACCGTTGCCCTTCCCCCTGCCACAAAGGGTCGAACATGACCTGAGCTCATCCCAGTTATGCCGCTTTGATTGAAGCTCCCTGCAGCAAGACCGGTCGACGAGACTTGTCGACGAGCTCAAGTCGTGTCGCTCAGGTCGAGTCGCTGCAGGGAATCTTCGAAATGTAAGGGAGTGCTACCGTTTTATTGTAGTTCGCTCGCTAACCCCGCAGCAAGACTTGTCGACGAGACTTGTCGACGAGCTCAAGTCGTGTCGCTACGGGGAATGCGCTCGCTTGAGCATTTTCAAGCCGAATATACAGCCTAGCTCGGATATTTTTTAAGGATTCCACGTTTTCTAAATAGCTCTATTGGTACGCAACGTGCATATTATGCCCTCGGATTCCTACCGATTAACCCGGTGTTGATATAACGTAGGCGTACGTTAGAAACACTCAACTGTTGCGACTGTACTCGGAATAATTACTTCGGCTGGTTGCTGAATGGCGAGGATTTCGTTGAACAAGGTAATAGAAATGAAAAAGTTTGCCATTATTTCTATTGTGAGTGTTTTTTTGATTTTAGTGCTTAGCTGTAATCAAAGAAACGAGGAGCAAGACAGGTTAGCTACCGTGAAAGAGATGCAGGTACTTATGAAGGACAATAACTTTGAAGCAGCCAGGCTTGTGGCTATTGACACTCTTGATCCACAGTTAAAATCTCTTTACTATGAGGCTGACAAGCAACTCGGGCATGCATCACACCTCGATGTAAGGTGCAATGAAAGAATCGAAGAGATTCTTTATGAGATTGTCAAGAAAGTCCCGGCCAATAATATACGATTCAATAGAGATATCTATGCCGAATTAAACGCTCTCTATCCTGAAAATGAACTCTATAAAAAAAAATATATATATTATGATAGAAAACAAAGAGGAGTAATAAACTACTAGTAGTATTGCAGCCTTTTCCTTTTTGCATACCACCAACTTGCCCCCGCGAACGCAATCGCCCACCCCAAAAAACCCACATCATCGATTCTGCCCAGGATCAAATCAGGCATAAAAAAATAGACCACTGATCCTGCAAAAAAACTAATGCTCAGAGCTAGAACATAACGCATCCAGGTAAATATTCGAAAAAAAACGAGAAACAGAAAAGTCCAAAAAAGATAAAGCGCTAAGGTCCCCAGGAAACGGTATTTGAAGGGGATGTGTTTTGAAACTTCTTTGATGAAATTGTTCATTCTTCCTTTTGGTTTTTCCAAACGAATTCTGATTACCTGGCCTATTGTCATCCTGTCGTCAATATGGATTCCGCCGGGTATGAGAAAGTCGAGCGTTATCGGCGCTTCTTGTTTATGCAGGGCGTCGTTGGTTGCTCGAAACGGCAGTGAGGAAACCTTCTGATAGATTATGAAAATCGTTCCCAACCCGATTACCAGGCATAATAATGATGTTATTGCCAGCAAAATTTTGCTCTTAGGTGTCATAGAAGATTACCCCATCCGTTCATTATCACTTACGAGATATTTTATATTAAACTGTCTGGGTGGGAAACGCCACGAGAAATTCCATGATTGCTATCTGTGCCCAGCTGAACACGATCTTATGCTTTTACCGTTTATAGTAAAAAACCCACGCCTAAAGGACCGGCTTTGGGCTGCCCGAAAAGGAACGGTTCAAGGTACAGGGCACAAGGAGAATTTCTAATTTGGAAATTGGAAACTGGGAACCCACCCGAAAGGGGTGAGTCCTAAGGAAAAATGTGCAATCTACAATTTACTCACACCCCTTGCTCCATAACCTATGCTTTCTCAAATTCGCAATTCGCAATCCGCAATTCGAAATTACCTCGCTATGCTCTATGCGATCCGACCTGACCCTAGGAACTAGATTCTCGATGTTGAATAAGCCCGTACGTTGCATTTCCTTTAAATGACCTTAGAGTATGCTATGGGCTCGGAGAACATCACCCGATGAGCACACTGGCCCGGATAATTCATGGAATATCCAGGCTAGGGCTTGAGTTGTCAAATTGATTGATGCCAGGAAGGGGAGGAAGTCTGATGGAAATCAAACAGCGGGGATCACATCTTGACCATCTTGTGCGTCAGACACGTATGCATCATACTCAACTGAGTTCCATGGCCGACATGAAAGCGAATATGCTGTTGACCATGGCATCAGTTGTTATCACGCTTTCTGTCCGATATATTGCAGAACCACACCTGAAATGGGCCACGATCGTTTTGATTGTGTTTTGCCTCATGACGATTGGCTTGGCCACCTATGCCGTAATGCCCAAGATACCTTTTCTCGTCAAACGAGAGACAGCCGATATAAGGAAGACTCCTGGTTTCAACATACTTTTTTTCGGGGACTTTATCCGTCTGTCTTATGAAGAATTTGAAATGGGCATGGAAGAGGTGATGAATGACCCCAGCCTTACGTACGAGGTTCAGGTTCGAGAACTTTACACGCTCGGAACTTTTCTAGCCAAGAAGAAGTATCGTTTTTTGCGGCTGGCGTACATTACTTTCATCATCGGCGCCTTCGCCAGTGCTATGATTGGCCTTTTTTCAGGTGTTGTCAGTTAGCCCGAAACAGTCTTTTTGTACATTTTTCTTCTTGCAACTTTACACCCTTTTCCGTACCCTACGGGTAGAATGCTTCATCATCATGGTGAAGTATTGAATATCCCTTTTGATTCCGGGCCAACAGTTAACCTCCAGTCTTTGCACCGTGGATTATCCTCAATTTATTGGACCTGTGTTAATGAGTTTTTGGTAGAAATATTGCAAGCGCTTCTGAGGCAGGGGCTTCAAGAAGATGGAACGCTATGGCAATCTGAACTCACGTACAAAGGATCACCTCGTAAGAGGGGGATACTAAATGGAAGGGAAAGAAAGACGGTTGCAACCTAGAGTGGAGGTCAAGTGGCCTGTCACTCTGTTGACTTCCGAAGGGGCGATCCAAGGAGAAACGAGAGACATCAGCATGCAAGGGGCATATATCTATTGTGACCAGCCTCTTCCCCTCTTTGAACGGTTTATCTTGAGCGTCAAAGCTCCCGCTGCTTCGATGCAGGTTATGGCACAGGTAGTATGGTCCAACAACTCTCCGGCTCACCACGTAGAAGAACCACCCGGCATGGGCGTCCGCTTTATCTGGTCTTAATTACACCAACTGTAAAATGAATTAAAGAATCCGAACCCAGCCTCCGGCCCGGAGGGAGGACTTGGCTTTGGGCTGCATCTCAGGGTTTCAGGTGTCGGGTGTCAGGTGTCAGGAAAAAATACAAAAAAACTGAAACCTGAACACTGAAACCTGAAACCTCCACAAAGGCTCTCCACCTGTAGCGGCGAAGCTACTGAACTCTGATCCCCGCAAGGCGGAATCGTGGACTGGCATGTAGGACCAGGTTTTCGATGTTTGAGGAAATGCAACCGGGCTAGTCTTCAATATACAAACTGGCGCTGAAGGTTGTCTCAAGAGGGACATCTTCCCATTGGGCTAAAGCTTTCCAGACGACCTCGTATTTGTTCCCCGCACTCCAAAGCAGCCAACCACGGGCTCTGGACCCATCCAGGGCACGAAGTTGCTCGAGAACATAGTCCTCGTCAAAGTTATTGGTGCCTAACGGAAAAGCCTGAATCCAAGGCCTGAGGGTAGCGTGTGAGTTGGTCAAAAATCGTGCAAATCTCTCACTCGTTTCCGAAACCAACAGGTAGGGCTGATCGTGTGGATTGGCAATACCTTGGAAGGGGCTATGGAAATGAGAAGGGTAAATCATTGGTGAGACCACGTCACAGTATTTGGCCAAGTCTTCTATCTTTTGGCCGGTCATCTCGATGTCTTCGGACCGATCCCAAGCAATAATTCCAAATACGTCAATGGATAACAGAACCTTGTAGGGAGCCAGTTCGTTCTGCGCTTGAGCGAGAAAGTCCGTAATGATTTTGTCTCTGGGGGTGCTCTGCCAATCAGGGCCTGACTCAGCATATTCAACATTCTTCTTGGTGGGAAATCTTATGTAGTCGAATTGGATTTCGTCTACCCCCATCTCGGCCAACTCTCTGGCAATAGCCAGATTATACTCCTGTACTGTCGGATGCGAGGGATCCACCCAGGCAACCTTGCCATTTTCCACCAATGGCTCAGCGGTGATGCTATCGCGCAAGGCCAATTCAGGTTTTTCGGTCGCCAAAAGCTGATCATAAAAAAGAACTAATCGCATCCCAACGTGTATGTTTCTCTCGTGGAGATAATGAATCAGCTTGGCCAGGTCCCTGGTGACAGGACTGCCATTGGCGCCAATCTCGCGGGCCAAGCTTACTTTCGATGGATAAGAGAGCATCCCAGACAGATCTTTGCCATCCAGGATGACAGTATTGCCGCCGGCGGCTATAAGCTTTTGCACCATTCTCTGTATTTTCTGGGTGGCCATGGTATAGCGATTCAAATAAATACCCTTGGCCTCGAAATCTATCCGTTTGGGGATAGTCTTGGCTGCGACGGGTCTTGACCTGACCAGAGGTATTAGGAGACGTTGCTTCGGTCGGATCAAAGATCCATCTATCCCACTCAACTGCTTGATCTTCTCCACCAAGTCACCAACCGTCAATTCCTCCGTAAGCGGCAGATAGCGTTTGGCGATTTTCTGCAGGGACTCTCCCCGGGAAACCCAGTGAATTATTTCTGTATCTTTTAGAATACTTTCAGCCCAAACATCCCTTGAATAAAGGATAGTGACCGCCAAAAAGAATACTAAAGGATATAAATAAATTTTTATAATTGGTATTCGTATTAACATGTTAACCTTACTGCTTTCTCATAGTTCTCCACGGACAAAATGGTATCTCTTAATGAAAAAGCAATGATCGTGCCGAAACATACACGTAGGTAGTTGTTATTATAAATTTTTTTAGAATTTTCTCTTCTCAACTACATTGAAGAGAGGTGGTGGGCACGGGTTGCATAGGTTGGGCGTAGATAAAATATCAACATACTTGATGGAGTGGGCGGAAAATATTAAGATCCACCTTTCATGAGTAACCGTAGTAAAGAGTCCGGACCCAAGGTACCCGGCTTTGGACTGCTCCCTGAAGGGACTCCCATACTCTTTGCCCTTTGCCGTAGTCTGCTGGAGTGATGGAGTGGTGGAGTAATGGAGTAATGAAAGGACCAATTCACATTAGATTCGGGCTTTCATTTTTTCCAACACTCCAATACTCCAGTACTCCATTACCCTAAAAGAGCTCGCACCTGTACCGGCAGAGCCATTGAACTCTGGCCTGGCCTCAAGGACCAGGTTTTCGATGTTGAATAAAGCGAGGTGAACATGGTTGAGATTCCTGGTTCTGCCAAAGAGAACGGGGACCCTGGACCGATTGCGAGAGAAGGTATGCAGGCGGCATGGCCAATCTGCCTGGGCTATTTCCCCATAGGATTGGCCTTTGGCGTGCTGGCTCAAAAAGCCGGCCTCCATCCGGTGGAAATTGGTCTTATGTCTCTTCTGGTTTTTGCTGGAAGTTCTCAATTTATAGCCGTATCAATGATCACTGGAGGCGCAACCGTACTGTCAATTGTAATAACCACTTTCGTAATCAACCTGAGACATGTACTGATGAGTTCGTCCCTAGCGGTCTACCTGCGCTCGGTAAGCAAGGGGTGGGCAGCTCTGTTTGCCTACGGCGTAACTGACGAGAGTTTTGCAGTAAACCTGACTCGATTTAGGAATGGTAATTGGGATTGGCGCCAGGCCATGGTGCTTAATCACGCTGCAAATGCAGCCTGGATCGGTAGCAGCATCTTAGGAGCTTTTAGCGGCCAGTTCATTCCGGCCGGAGCGCTTGGTATTGATTATGCGCTCATTGCCATGTTTCTCTGCCTTCTGGTTTTTCAGCTCAGAGGAAAGCTATATGCAATTACCGCGATTGTTGCCGGTGTCTTGGCGGTAATTCTCGCACTGCTCGTTCCCGGAAATGTCTACATTGTGCTGGCCTCAATCCTGGCTGCCACTTTCGGCGTCTTTTTCCGACGGTTAGCCCGAAAAACTAACCCGGATGTTTTATGAATTGCTGTCGCGAGACCATGGGGATGGACGTGCCACCTGGCAACTCGTCCCGCGGTACCGCGGGATTGGTTCCGAGGCGTACCTGTACGGTACGTCGCAGGGGCCGACATCCGAGGACGCCAGGAAGGATGTCCATATCCGTGGTCGCAGCAGGTGATTCATGAAACATCCGGGTTAAAAGGATTGCTCCTATGATACATGCAGAGTATCTCATTCTGGTGGTTGGCATGGGATTGGTAACCTACATCCCACGTTGGTTTCCCATTTTTTTCTTGTCACGGCGCCAGTTGCCCCAATGGTTTTCCGAGTGGTTGGATTTGATCCCGGTCGCCATTCTCAGTGCTCTGGTCTTTCCAGAGCTTGTGACCGGCGGCAATCCACGCCACCTTGATTTTTCTCAGCCACAGTTGTGGGTGGCTCTCCCCACCTTTCTTTTTGCCCTGAAAACCAAGTCTTTAGGAGGGACGGTTGTTGTCGGTATGCTGCTTTTCTGGATGGTAGGGAAATTACTATAGTCAGAGTAATGGAGCATTGTAGAATGCCAAATTTCAATCACTGAGTCTCAGGGTTTCAGGTGTCGGGTGTCAGGTGAGAAAAACAAAAAAACTGAAACCTGAAACCTCCACAAAAGCTCGCAATCTCACGGCAGGACCAAATACAAAAAAGCAGCCAGCGGCTGCCTTTTTCTCTGACTATCAATCTCTGGTGCGACTATTGAAGCAGGTTATTGAGCCCATCAATGATTCTTTTGGGGATGGGATTAGAATCTTCTTTGAGATAAAGGGTCAAAATATGTTCCGGAACTTTGAGCTCTTCGGCCGCTTTGTCAAAACCGACTCCCTTTTTTTCCATTTTTTCCTTAATCGCTTTTTTTTCAGCGGGATCCATGGTGTAGCCTCCTGGTAATCTTAGATACGGACTGCGTCTTGTGCTCTAGCCGGCAGATTACACAATCGAGCTGCAGAGAGCAAGGGTAAAGAAGCAGTCCTTTAAAGTGAATGGAAGCCGGGGATTGAAGATTGTAGATTTTAGATTATAGATTGCAGATTTGACTCCTGGTGAGGACCAGCCCGGATATTTGACGAAAATGCTCTAGCGAGCGCAATCCCCAGTCCGCAAGAGCGGACTGGGGTGAGTGAGCGAACTACAGTAAAGTGGTCTTAGCATCTTACATTTCGAAGATTCCCTGTCCCGCTAAAGCGGGACTGCAGGGAGCTTCAATTGCTGTCGCGAGACCGTGGAGAAGGGTGTGCCACCGGGCAACCGCAGGGGATTGGATCCGAGGCGTACTTGAACAGTACGTCGCAGGATCCGATACTCAAGGACGCCCGGAAGGACGTTCGTATACACGGTCGCAGTAGGCAATCCGTGAAATATCCGGGCTACAATATCTCAGGGACTAATTTCATCCCCAAGGGTGAAGGCAAGGAGTCCGACCAAGATGAGAAGGGACAAGAGCCCGCCTAGGGCTATCCAGCTGTGGACTGTCACTTTACCCAAAGCAGCGGCCACCCCTCCTTCACCGATATTTTCGCTGACTCCATGAGCGAGGATGACAAGGGGTGAGAGCAGCATAAGAAAAGTACCTGCAATTTTGTTCAAAAAACCGAATCTTCTCCACCACAGACCACCTAGGACGAACAGACAGGCCGCCACTGCAGCAAACCCGATTCGAACCAGCGGATCGCTAGGGAAAAAATCTTTACACAAATCCACACTAAAACCTGCCAGAACCCCAAGCAAAGGTAAAACAGCCAGATAGAGTTGGCCTTTTGCTTGTTTCACTATTTTCATCAGAAGAAAGACCACCCCCACGCCACCAATGAGGACGAGCCCTCCAGCACCGATCGGTATCACCCAAGAGTACTCTGAGCCTGGGGTTAAAATTCCTTTGGAGATAATGTTGGTTGCAATGCCAAAGCCAGCAGCGAGCGCCGGTATTAACCACTGCGTGGAGATCCCTACGGCAAAAATTGCCAAGGCAATCGCGCCACCATAGGCCAATACAAGAGCTGGATTGCCCTGGACCTCCATAGTTTTCCTCTTAACCGCACTTACCTTCGGCTGCGGCGCAGACGTTACCTCTTTTTTCTTTGGTTGGACTTCTTTCTTTTCATCCTTTTGCCGATCCAAGTAGGCGGTAGCTTCTTTCATGGCTTGGGATAGATCATCCATCTTTTTTAATAACCTCCGCAATCAGGTTCGGGCTTACCAGCGAAACCGGACATTCAACAAGTGGTTGTAGGTAGCTGTCCGCGGCTGGCAATGAGATGTTATCGAGTCCTTACTTCAGCAGTAATGTCTCCAGCCTATCACCTGAAGACTAACGGCTTTCTTTGCAAAAAGAATACCAAGTGGGAGGAGATTAGATGTGGGATGTGAGATGTGGGATGTGGAATACTTTTAGCGCTGTGAGCCACCTTTGCCGAAAAGCTATCTCCCATCGCACATCCGATAACACAACGTGTTGCTCCCTCGAAACTGGGAACTCTTCAAGGTGTTACGAATCTGCAGAGAAGCTTCGGATTTTCTTGTTCGCGCGCTTTTTTGAACCTAAGTGGTTAACAAAAAGAGACACGGGGCTGCTCTTTCGTTAACGTTCCTTCCAGGTCGGCTTTCTCTTTTCCAGGAACGCCTGCACTCCCTCCTCAGCATCATCTGAACTGCAAAGGGCAGCAAAAAGCTCGCTCAGGTAGTCAATGGATTGATGGTAGGGGATGTCTTGCATTCCATACAGTGCGGTCTTGCCAATCTGCAACGCCAGCGGGCTCTTGGCAGCCAGCTTGCGGGCCAGTTCCATGGTAGCTTCTTCAAGCTCGTCTGCTGGCACCACTTTGTTGACTAATCCCAATTTTTCAGCTTCGCTCGCTGAGATCATGTCTCCCGTGAGTACCATCTCAAGCAGTTTCTTGCGGCCAAGAGAACGTGCCAGGGGTACAGCCGGGCCAGTACAAATGAGACCAACATTGATGGCAGTGGTTCCTATTTTGGCGTCCTCCGCAGCCACAGCCAAATCACAAGCAAAGATCAGACCGGCGCCGTTGGCGAGAGCATAGCCTTTCACCGAGGCAATCACCGGCTTTTTCATCTTGGCAATAGTATGATTGTGCTCGTCCATTAAGCGGATGAATTCCCGGTATTCCTTGTTGGTTTTGTCCTTGAATTCGGCGAGTGAAATACCGGTAGAGAAATGTTTACCCGCCGCTTTGATCATTACAACCCGCACCTCCGGGTCTTTGTCCATCTCCACCAGGGCGTCATTCAGCTCCCGGGCAAAGGGCACGTTAAAAGTGTTCATCTCTGCTGGTCTGTTGAGGGTAATCTGGCCGATATAATCTTCTTTCTCCACAAGGACGTTGGTGTATGACATGGCTTATCTCCTAATAAGAAATCTGGCAGATGAATCCCCTTGGAATATGCGCTGCTTTCCAAGGGCATGATTAGTGAGACCGAAAAACACGGATGAAAACACCTTGGTAATAAAGCAAAAGCAGAATAGCAAGCCACAGGCTGCACTGTCAATGTGGCAGTGGTCCGTAGTCCGTTGTTCAGATCGTCAATTCATAGGTTATGGGTTCTAGGTAATGGGTAATAGGATGTCTCTTACCTATAACCTATCACCCATGACCTACTACCTTTCGAAACTCTACGCTCCATGCCAATTGACTACTGGCTACTTACTACTCTCTTATGCTATATGATCTGTGCCTCCAAATTATAATCAAAGAGTGTAAACTAGAAAACAGTACACTCGTAGGGACAGGACTATGAGTATGAACAAAGATAACCTACCTCCTACGATTTCCTTGAAAACCCGCATTGGCTGGATCGGCACCGGAGTCATGGGGCTCTCCATGTGCAACCATCTACTCACCACGGGCTACAAGGTGACGATTTACAGCCGCACCAGGGCCAAGGCTCAAGCACTTCTGGACTCGGGCGCAACCTGGGCGGAGTCATCTCGGGCAGTAGCTGAACAGACTGATGTGATCTTTACCATGGTCGGATTTCCAGAAGATGTACGTGAAGTTTATCTGGGAGAAAGTGGTATTTTGACCGGCGCCAAACCGGATAGTATCGTCATTGACATGACCACAACCTCGCCCAGCCTGGCCCAGGAGATTTACTCTGCGGCAGCATCAAAGTCAGTGCACGCGGTCGACGCTCCGGTGTCGGGAGGCGATGTGGGAGCACGCAATGGTACCCTCTCTATAATGATCGGTGGAGACAAGGGTGTTATCGAGGCCATCAAGCCCCTCCTAGAAACCATGGGAAAGCAGATCGTTCACCAGGGGGGACCCGGTGCTGGACAGCATGCCAAAATGTGCAACCAGATCATTATAGCCGGCACCATGATTGGCGTATGCGAAAGCCTTCTCTATGGATATAAAGCAGGCCTGGATCTGGAGACCATGCTGCGTTCTGTTAGCAGCGGTGCTGCCGCCTGCTGGGCTTTGGACAACACGGCCCCCCGCATTCTCAAACGCAATTTTGACCCGGGATTCTTCGTCGAACATTTCATCAAAGACATGTCCATAGCCTTGGATGAGGCTCACCGCCTGGGGCTTGTGCTGCCCGGACTGGCTTTGGTTAACCAGCTCTACCTCGCAGTCAAGGCTCAAGGACACGGAAAGCTCGGAACTCAGGCCCTCATGTTGGCCCTGGAGCAACTTTCCAACACTGAAGTCAAAATCTAACTAGACACCAGGAACTAAGAACCAAGCACCCACGAGTCATTACACTTCGCGCCTTGGCTCTTCGTTGTCATTAGGGCTGCGCCTGTCATTACGCCTCACGGCTGTCATTAGGTCGTCAACAATAAATGACAGCGCAGCGTAGTGACCTAATGACGGCGAAGCCTAATGACCTGGAACTCCATGCTCCATGCCCCATGCTCCATGCCCTTCTCACACCGGCACTGCCGCCTTATACAGAATCCCATCCCCTTCAATTCGGTATTGCTCCACCGCTGCCGGGACGAGAATCGAGGCACCTTTTGTCAAGAGCGTAATGTCCCCAGCGTTCAAATCGGTGACGCTAACCTCGCCTTCGGTGCATATCATCATTTCCACACTGCGATCGCGAGGACTGCTGAAGGGAGCCTCTTTGCTTACCCTTATCACGGAAAGAATAAACTCCTCCGCCTCCGTGTTATAGCTCGCCTCCCCTGAGACGAGATTCTTGGGGCTTAGAATTTTCAAGTCACCGTCAATAAAATTTAAAACGGCCAGCAGTTCTTGAACATCTATGTGTTTCGGAGTCAGTCCCCCCCTCAACACGTTGTCAGAATTGGCCATCAACTCAATGCCTACCCCTTCCAAATATCCGTGAAGTTCCCCGGCTGGCAGATACATGGCTTGCTGGGGTTCCAGGCGGACAAGATTCAGGAAAAGAGGAGAGAGAACCCCTATATCACCGGGATACGCTTCATTGAGCTTGATCATCCATGTCCAGAAGGTTTTTTCAGGTGTCTGCTTCTCAGCAAAGTTGGCCGCTTGCTCGACAATCTTGCCTTGTTTTCCACTGTCCATGGTCATTAAATGGTTGAAAAATTTCTTTAACCCATCCCGGTTAGAGTGGCTCCGCAGAAACGACACTATTTCTGCCAAACCCGCGATTTTGGCTTCTTCTAATAGGCTGAGGGTCTCCTCTATTCTGCGAAAACCGTTCAAGGCCCAGAATGGTGTCAGGGCACAGATTATCTCTGGTTTATGGTTGTCGTCTCTATAATTTCTGTGGGGGGCATCGAAGGGGATCCCAAACTCATTTTCCCGGGCGAAGCCATGCCAGGCCTGCTCCTTATTGGGATGTGCTTGGATCGAAAGCGGTTTCGCTGCCGCGAGCACCTTGAACAAGAATGGCAGCTCGTTGGAAAACCGAGCGGCCACTTTCTGCCCAAGCGTCTCTTCTGGGCTTTCTTGAATTACCTCCGGAAGCGATCTCCAGATGCCATCGAAAAAAACCTGGGATGGCGCTTTCGGATGAGCTCCCATCCAGAGTTCTGCTTGTGGTTTGTCCGCAGGTACTGATTGGCCGAGAAGCTCAGGGATAGCCGACCTCGATCCCCAAGCATATTCTTGTATGGTATTCTTCAAGAGCCCTATCTTTCGCATATTACTTAGCCTTAGAAAACCTGGTCCTCGGGGCCAGGTCAAATCGCATAGCGCCCAGCGCAAGGAGACAGGAGCCAGGAGTCAGAATCCAGGTTTCAGGTTTCAGGTGTCAGGAAAAACAGACAGAGAATCTAAAACCTCATCTATCTCAAATCCGCAATCCGCTATCCCCAATCTGCAATTCTTTTTTTGTCCTCTGTCCTCTGCCGTCTGTCGTCTCTCCCCGTCTCGCCGTGTACCCGTATCTCCGCGTCAGGCCACAGTGCCTAGTGCTTAGT
>JAJDNL010000167.1 GCA_022340745.1 Deltaproteobacteria bacterium | reverse complement strand
GATGGTAGTGATGAAAGATGTTTTCTTGTGTAGATCAATCCCGGTATAATACATGGTGGCTACCTCCTTTTCGTTTGTTTTTCCCCAAGGCCCATTTAACACCTAAGGCCTCGAAGGAGGTAGCTTTTTCATATGATCACTTTGTGGTTTGAGATTCCACTACCATATCTAGCGTAGAGTTAAGCTGTTTATCTTTGAATAAACATTGCGGAGCTTCGGCTCCGATTCTTTGTTATATTCCCACTTGCTTATCACCTCGCCTTCTTACCGGTCAAGGACTCCTAAATCGAAGATCGCAGCACTCAGGCCAAAATCTGGCACGCCGCTTGCTCTTATACAGACACAGTGCAATATTTCCCTCTGAACTGCACATAAGTCTATGCATTTTACTCTCTAGTTGCACACGACAGTATGCTAAACGATTGGTGGGGATTTTCTTTACCCCTTACACAAGAACCTCTTTTAAATTGGGTTTTCCCGGGAGGTCAAAGATGGAAGCTAGCCTATACGAACATAGGGAACAAGATTATGGTGCCGCTCCGTATGCCATCCAAGAGAAGAGTCATTTTCTAGGGGAACTCGCCGACCGCAGAAGAGACGTGAGATTAAGCCGCCGCTTCTCTGTGAGGTTTTGCAAAGAGGGAGTGTACTTTCCAGTCGAGGGAGTGACTGAGAACATTGGACCGTGTGGAGCTCTCATCAAACTCAACGACTTGCATGCCTTCCAAATCCACGATCAGATAATCCTCAGCTTGTTTCTTCCACCCAGTTTCTCTGGTCAAGAGACGATTATTGGGCTTCGAGGTTCTGCACAGATCATCCGGCTAGTCGGGGATAATGAGAGGATTGCAGTGGAATTTACTGGGTCACTCAAGCAATTCAAGAGGACTGATGATTGAGAGTAAGCACTTGGACTGGCTAATCGTTAATATGTGAAGTCCACACTTTACCTCTTCAGCACCAACCAGAAAAACTGTGGCGGAGCTTCGGCTCCGCTTTTTTCTTGTCGTATCCACGTTAGTTGTGGTAAGTTACTTCTTGATAGCGTTTCCCTAGCCCCCAAGCAAGAGACACGCTATCATTCCAGCCCCCATAGGCCTAGTCGCTCGACTGGTCAGTGGGGGCTTTTTCTTGCAATTTCTCACTTCATTTTGTAACCTGACAGCAGTTCAAGTTCCTACTATTCCTACTATTCCTATTATCACTTGCACCTGAAGCGACAATCCCTGAGAACCGCTCAGACCTATTTCAAAGATCACGGCATCAACTGGAGAGAGGGAGGGGAAAAAATTGAGAATACTTCAGCACGTAATAACTGCTGCACTTTCCTGCATGGGCTTTCTGCTCTGCTTCTTTGGTTATTTTGTTTATCTTCGTACTGAAAATGTGCTCCCCCCTGATGCCACCTTCGGCATTGAACACGTCATATACGTGGTTATTTTCGTAGTGCCTTCATATACTTATTTGTTTATGGAGAGAAGCCCGGTTTCTGTGTTAAAGGACTATTTCAGCAGTCTGGCAAGAAAGAGAGAAGCTGCATAGCTTTATGACTAGCCTCGACCCTGACGAAATCAAACGAGTCAAGCTCCACGGGGTCAAGTGCTCTCAGTGCAAAGCCGATCTAATGATAAGGCCAACTCAAAAAGTGTGTCCTGTCTGTGGGAGCAAGTTGCCCATACCTGGGAAATATCGACTGACTCTCAACATCTTGTGTCAACTTAAAAACCAGGTGAGTGTAAATTAAGGGATGTAATGTGAAGTTTTGCCGCGGTCGAGATGACTTTACCTTCCTGGGTATGAAGATATAGGCAAAAAGGCTTCTCACCATCAAATTCTTAAAGGCTTTAGTATGACACGCGTCCAATATCTGATCATACTTACGTTAGCTCTAGTAGTGTCTGGATGTTTCGCAGGGCGCAATGTTAAGCCACTGACAGATATTGGTGTTATTGAGCAACCCATAGCGATCCTACCTGTTGGTCCTGATAACGTTACAATGGCTGTTGAATCAGAGAAGGACTATGCAAAGATAGCCGAGAAGACCAACTCCATTTTAGACATTTTAGCCAGAGGGAAAGAGAGCAACCTGATAGGTCCTAAGAAAGTGAGGCCGTTGCTGGAAGGAATGGCCAGAGCAGAATGCCTCAATATTTGGCTTGATGAACTGAGAAGATACCCAAAATCTGAGACATCTCAAAAACTAATTGAGATAGGCAACAAGCTGAAGGTCAAACAGATCGTCAGGGTCAAAGTGGATGTCTTGATTTCTGGTATTGAGACGGTTCGTTGGACGAAAAGTATAGACGGGGGTGGTGGTGGTGCAGGTGCTGCTGGCGTGGGAAAACATTGGAGAGGGTGGGTTTACGTCGAAGCAGATCTTTTCGACTTATCACAACCACGGTATGTCACCTATGACAGGTGGTCGTCCGAATACTCGGGCAAGATAGGATTGGGAATAGCCGGTGCTGGTGGTGGCATGGGGTTTGGCTGTCTGCCTTTCCCTTATGCGACCGGATCGACTCAGGCCAGAGCTCTTGGCCGAGCAACAGGGGAGGCTATCTCCGGAGTACTGAATCAGTTAACTGGACAAAAACCGTGGCCTTCAGATTTTAAGTTTGTTCATGTCGAGGTCGAGCCAGCTAGTCTTCATAGTGAACCTAGATTAGACTCGACAGTGGTTGACAAGGTTTGGTCTGCAATGGCCCTCAAGGTAGTCAAGGAGAAGGATACTTGGATACAAGTAGAGGCCCCATCTGGCGAAAAAGGATGGATTGCCAAGAATTGGTTAGTG
This sequence comes from Deltaproteobacteria bacterium, assembly GCA_022340745.1. Lineage (GTDB taxonomy): Bacteria > Desulfobacterota > Syntrophobacteria > BM002 > BM002 > BM002. The sequence goes on along the minus strand of JAJDNL010000167.1, from coordinate 17,110 downwards.
AAGGACATTCAAACAGAATCTGAGATACTCTGCCATCCAACTAAATAGAAACATTTATTATTACTAAACCCAAGCTGGATATCTGATCATTGTCGAGAAAAATTAAAGTCGTCATCCTAACTGTTCTCCTGCTTTTTGGCTGTGCTGGTCGTGGCCCGCTGATCGTTACCGACCGACCCTCACCTAATGTCCGCCTGAGTCCAGAGATACAATTACTGGATGTGCCCGTAGAAAGACTTAGTGCAGCGATTGATCAAGATGGTCGCGTTCATGTCCTCGCCTTGGCATCCAAGCCTCAAGAGCTCCATTATCTCGTAATCGGTATAGAGGGTGTGTTAAACCGAGAGGTGGTAACTAGTTCGGGCTCTTATGATCACCTTAATATTGTCTTCGACAGCTCAGGCAACCTTCATGCAATGGTCGATGAGGACCATTTAGTGCTTGAGAATGGTAAATGGCTCAAGCGTTCGAAATATCCCTGTATAAAGCTTGTTCATAGCGGAAACAACCTTTTCTGCCTTTCTCGTGTAAAGGGTAAGGATGTCGGAGCGCCCGGTAATTGGGATTGGTATACGGTTGATAATTCTGTGTTGATTCTTTGTTGTTGGATTCCGTGGCACTCTTATCCCGATAAGCTCATCCTGGCTAGGGAAACCCCTGAAGGGTGGTCGAAGCTGGCATTGATTGACGCTGAGACGAAATTTGAAATTGAGAATCCCTCTATTGCAGCAGACAATAGCGGTGCACTTCATATCTTTTACAAGACGAGAGAAGGAGGCACTGACAGGGACACACAATGCGCTTATATTCGAATTGAACCAATGACCCTGGAGAAGAGCCTAGAGAGCAATCAAAGTCTCGGTTCGAATGACAAGGGGACGCCTCGTACATTGGCCAAAGTCTCTGAGCGCGTCGTCAAAAGAGGTTCTTGGTCACTGGAGTGTCACGACATCGCTGTTGATCCCGAGACTGGGACTGCCCTTATAACAATGAGCGACGGCTCTTACTCATTCAGTTACATTGTTGAAGACGGTGAGATTAATCCGCCAGTCCCGATGTATGATTTTGATGGTGTGATAGATGTGAAACCTGCTGGGGAAGGGCGTTTTCTTGCGCTCGGCACTTGGTGGGATCAAGGTTTTCCGACCGGAACAAGGTTCATTTACTACCTCGAATACCGCGAAGGCATGTGGTCTGCCCCCGTGGAATTAGTCAGGGACGACAGGGTAGGTAACGTAGTACTGGTATCAGATCTGGACCGGCGTGCATTTGCTCTTTGGACTGGCAAAGACGGCAGGCCTGTCGCTCGATGGATTGAAAGGTGAACCTGCTTCTGCTGAGGCCAGAGTTTAGATATCATACTTTAATGCACACTTTTGCTCTTAAGACTAAGCTACAGTATCTTGGTCTAAACTACAGAAAATGCGGAGTGCCTGGCTCCGCTTTTTTATTGGCACTGGGTTTGCATCACTCATGCAGTGCGTGAACACCCAGATTATCGAAGCAATTGCACTCCAGTTTATTATTGCCTATAGTTGCAAGTAATCTCGCAAAAAGGACTCCATTCTATGAGCCAGATAAACCGCCATTCTGTCAAGGCATATCGTAACAAGAGTTTTCTTAACAGTAGAGACGCTCGATCCCTCCGCATCCTCTCCGAGTACCTGGAACCGGAGAGCCGCCTTCGCCATTATCGCGTGAGTGACACTATCGTGTTCATGGGTTCGGCCCGCATTGTCTCACGCGAGCAGGCCCAGGTGAAGTTGGCGGCGGCTGAGGCGGGAGAAGGTGACGTTGAGAGCGCTAGACTGGGGCTGGAGATGTCGCTTTACTATGAGGCTTCACAGGAACTCGCTCGACGACTCACGCTGTGGTCTAAGAGCTTGAACGAGGAGGAACGCCGCTTTGTGGTCTGCACCGGCGGCGGACCGGGCATTATGGAGGCGGCCAACCGCGGTGCCTCAGAGGCAAAAGGGCTGAATGTGGGATTAACGATCTCTATCCCCAAACAAGAATTTGCCAACGATTATATAACCCGTGAGCTATCCTTTCACTTTCACTATTTCTTCATGCGTAAGTTCTGGTTCGCCTATCTTGCCAAAGCCGTCATTGTCTTCCCCGGAGGGTTCGGTACCCTGGACGAGCTGTTCGAACTATTGACCCTGTTGCAGACCCAAAAGATACGCAAACACCTCCCAGTAGTGCTATTCGGCACACAGTATTGGAACGAAGTGATAAATTTCGATACCCTGATTCGCTATGGCACCATCAATGCCGAGGATATGTTGTTGCTGCATCGCACCGAATCCGTGGATGATGCATATGAGTTTGTGGTCGGTGAGCTGAGTAAGTATGCAGAGGCCGAACGAGGGGCGACACTATAGTGCAGATTACATACTTCAATTCACACTTTTGCTATGTAGAAGAGAATCTGTAGAGCATCGAAAACGCGGAGATATGTAGAACTTTTTCTGCAAGAGTCCTCTATTCTGTGGATAGAGAGAAAAATTTTCTGTCTCATTATTGTTGGGCCTAAGAATGGAGATGCAAGGTTATGTTTAATATCAAAAGTAAGACGTTACAACTCGTAGTGATTTCACAATTAACAGTACTGTTCTTGTTTATAGCCATGACAACTTGCAATGAGATCTTTGACTTGCCTCATATCCTTTTTGGGGATAAGCCCACTTCCTTAGAACAACGGATCGGGGAAGTTATTATTGAATTTGCTATCTTGACAATTATAATGATAATCGAGATCATTTTGATAAAAAAGCTTTACCAAAGAATTAGAATTTTGGAAGGTTTTTTACCGATATGTGCTAACTGTAAAAAAATCAGGCATGGAGAAAGTTGGGATCAAATTGAAAAATATATTTCAGACCATTCGTTAGCTAAATTTTCACACTCTATCTGCCCGGACTGTAAGAAAAAGCTTTACCCAGAGTTTTGTCATGAAAAGATAGAGTAAGATGATGGCCCAACAACCTGCCGGACCCCGAATGGGGTTTCGCTGGCGCTTAACCCCCGCCGGGTTAGTACCACGTTAGGCGGACGGTCCAACAGCATACATGATTCTGTCAAATCGACTTCTTGCAAAGTGTTTCAAGGCATGAGATCCAAAGGTATTATGATTGTAGATTGCGGATTTTTAGATACGTAATAGGCAAGGTGATGCCGATCTAGATGTGTTTTCCCAGGTCCACGATCTCTTGCCACATAGATTTTTCGAACTCCACGGCTTTGTCGGTGCGGGGCTTGGATCTAGGACCAGAGATCACGATCTGCGCGGGCGAGGTGTCCCTCTTCACCCCATTGACGTCTATCTTTAGGGCCAACATGGCCTCGCTTCCCGAAAGCGGCTCCCTTATCACGTCTGCAGTGCCTAAAATGCCGAAGGAGACATCCCCCTCGAAGAGCACCTCAATTATGAGCCGTCCGTTTCTCTTGAGATTCTCCACAGTCTGGCATTTTCTCATCATGCCGGCCACGATGGTCTTCTTATCCACCGCATGGAAGAGGGACATGGGTGCGGTGTTGGGCGAGCCGTCCTCGTTGACCGTCCCGACTATGGAGATCACCCGATTGGGGTTACGGTTGAAGATTTCCTTCAGGTCGTGGACCGTCTCTTCGTCCTTGTGGGCTATCTTTACGGTAAGATTGTCCGATATCAACTTGGCCATGGCTATCCTTCCTTTCGGTTTTGGTCGTCCGAGGAAAAAGGTTCCTGCATACTATTTTTTGCGAGAGACCTTCGGCATCACCTGTAAAGGGGTCAAGTCTCTGTTTGACGTTTATGTGTACAGTAGAGGGGTACGTTCTTTGGTTCCTTCGACCACAGCGTCGGCGGCAGGCAAGTATGATGCCCTCTATTTCTTGTCTTTCCTGACCTCGGCCATTTCTTTCAGCACTTTCTCCAAATTCTCCAGCTCTTTACCGTATTCGGCCCAATTTCCCTGGCGTAAGTAAGCTTTGGCTCTATTAAAATGATCCAAGGCTAGAGCGCCCAAGTTGGAAACATCGAGCTTCTGAGGAAGAGATGGGGAAGCCAAGATCTTGCGGGATATTTTTCCCTCCAAGGTACTGGCTAAGGCCTCATCGAGATTTTGTGCCATGATGACGCGATTACCGAGAGCCACAATAACCCTTTTCAATTCCGGCAATGCAGCTGTCCTTGCTCTGTCTGCTCTTGAAGAGACGGTTGCCTGTCTCCTCCGGGCTTTCCCGATGCCTTTAGGTTGAGTTGGTGGTGCTGACGGCAATTCCGTTTCTTCCTGTATTGCTTCCAAATAAATAGGTTCTACGTAGAAAAATGAGCCACTGACAGGAATGGCCAAAAGATTGCCCCTGATAACCCTGGAGCCCCTCTGGCCCCATAAACTCAACTCCCGGGAAATATCCGTTTGCTGGTCCACCCTGGCTTCAATCTGCATGGGTCCATAGACCAGTTTTTCTTTGGGCAATTTGTAGACCAACATATTGCCGAAATTGGGCAAGTCGCTTCTAGCAGCCAGCCAGCCAATCATATTGTCTTTCTTTGATGGGGTGAAAGGGAGCATCAGAAGAAACTCTTCTCTTTCCTCTTCCGGCAGTTTTACGATTATATAGTAAGGTTCCATCTCCTGCCGACTATCGCCGTACAACTCATCAGGAATCTGCCAGAGGTCTTCCTGATTATAGAACACCTGGACATTTTCCATGTGATAGGTGGTGTATGCATCCACCTGGATATCAAAAAGGTCTCTGGGGTAGCGGATATGATTTTTCAGATCAGCAGGCATGTCATCAAAAGACTTGAACAGATGAGGAAAGATACTCGCATAGGTATTAACAATGGGATCTTCTTTATCAATGAGGTAAAAAAATACATCCCCGTTATAGGCATCAACGACGACCTTGACAGAGTTTCGGATGTAGTTAAGTCCCTTGTTATTAAAACGACGATAAGAGCGGCGAGAATAGGGATACATGTTAGAGGTGGTGTAAGCATCCAGTATCCAATAGAGCTTCCCTCCGGAGACAACCAGGTAAGGATCGCGATCATAATCCAGAAACGGGGCAATTGCAGCTACCCGCCTGTCAATCCGACGGTTATACATGATCCTGCTCTCTGGGCTTAAATAGGTGGTAAACAGGATCTGGGAATCCAAGAATTCAAGGGCAAAAAAGAGTCTTCTCACAAAAGACCGGATATGAACGCCACCCTTTCCCTGATAATTGGTATAGACATTCTTGTCTCCCTTGGGATAATCAAATTCCTCGGTCTTTGTCTTTACCAGAACATACTCATCGGTTCTTTCTCCATAATAAATCTCCGGACGATCTACCTTCAGGTCAGCGTCAAAAGAGGGGGGCAGGTCTTTGATTAGGAGATGCGGGAGTCCTTCGCGGGTCACTTCACTGACCGGACTTAAGGCCAAGCCGTAGCCATGGGTATACTTGAGGTGGCGGTTAACCCAGGTGTTTGCCTGGGGAGGAAGCTGATCAACAACCAACTCCCGGGCGGCCAGCATCACCTGGCGGTATTGGTCATTGATTACATAACGACCTACGTCCACATCGTTAAAATCGTAATACAGTCGTATGGATTGAAGCTGTCTGTAGGTTTGCAGCAAAGGGCGTTCATCCCAGATCCTGATGTTTTGAATCGTTCCACTCTGCTTCTCGATCTCCTTTGCACTGAGTTGATCACTCACATCAAAATTGACTTCTTTGATCTTATTCAGATTATAGGCCTTCCGGGTATGATCAATATTGTATGCTATGTAGCGATTTTCTTTGGCCAATTCATTGGGCTTCACCACAATTTTTTGGATCAGCATGGGGAGGATGTTTAAAAACACAAATACAGCACCCACCCAGATAGCTACACTGATCCAGAGCAATTTTGCCCTGAGCTTGAAGGCGCTCAGAAAAAGGACCACGGCCAGGCCCAGAGAGACAATGATCAGACCCTTATAGGCCGGGACCTTGATGTGCACATCGGTGTAGCTGGCACCGAAGGCAGGCCCCTGAGTAGAATACAAAACCCCAAACATTTTCAGATAAAAACCCCAGGCCAGGAGCAAGACAATGATTCCTCCCAGGAAAAGAAGGTGCTTCTTGACCGTTGGGGTAATGGAAATATTGGGTAAAGAGAAACGCGCCACGTCCGTTTGATTAAAGTCACCAATGATTTGAAGCGCACCATCTTTCAGATACCAGATCGCGGTCAGCAGGCCTGTGAAAAAGAACAGGACCAATAATTCGTCCCGGACGAAAATATAAAAGGGAAGAGAAAACACAAAAAAACCGACGTCTTTGGCAAAAATAGGGTCTGTACTGCCGAACGGTTTTTGATATAAATAGCGCAGGACCGTATCCCATTGTAACGAGCCCTTTGATGCAATCAAAAAACTGCCAATCAGAATAAAGGCGATGAGAAGTAAGTTCAGGGCGTTTCCTGAAAGGCCAACCTGGGAAAGATAATCGCCCTCAACATGAGAGCCCACTCCCGGCCCTTTCCCCGGGGCTATACGTTTGGCCACGTAAAAGTTCAAGGATATGATAAGAATCAAAAGCACCCAAACTACCAGACCTACCCCGAATTTGGTCAAGAGTATGGTCCAGAAGACAGATGAAAAGCTGAGATTCAGGAACCACAGCCAGTCAGGATAAATAGATACCCCTGCCCAAACGAAAAGAACAACAAGAGCAAACAAGCCGATCATTAATTTTATCTTCGTACTCATAAATCAATCTCCGTTGCTTACAAGGTAGGCAACTAACAAATCGCGACGATGCTATTATGAACTAAACCAATAGGCATTAAAAGGAATTTTATCCGGCTGGAGATGCTATAGTCGCATGGCGCAGAGCGCATGGCGCATGGCGCATGGAGTAAAAACAAGATTTCCATTCCATATTAGCGTACAGGGCATAGCATAACCTTGCCAGTGTGCCCCCACCGGCCACGGTGCCTTGGCCGGTGGGGGCTTTTTTGTCTCCGCATCCCTACCAATACCTTGCGTCAAAATAAAATTCAGCAAAAGGGATATCATATGAAGACCCAGCAACCAAAGAGGGAACTGCATATGACTTGATCGTACCGTGAAGCTATCACTCCTGTCTGTACAAATTCACAAAGTCAAGGTGGTCGGCTGGATTCCATATTCGGTATTTGGTATAAATCTCCGTGCACTCCTGCAGGGAGTGATTAATGTATTAGAAACGAACTATCGCATCTTTGCTAGTACTTTGCCGAATGGAGGAAATTATGGCTTCAATGATGATTCGAATTACCACCACTGTCGTGGCGCTGGCGTTTTCTGGAACTGTTGCACTTGCCGCGGGAAGCAGCCCAATGCCAGCCAAAGATACTCGTCCCGGCGTTGCGGAGTACAACTCCGGCGTGAAACTCATGAAGAAGGGGAACTACGAAAAGGCCCAGAGGGAGTTCGAGGCCGCTCTGGCCAAGAATCCGAACATGGCCGAGGCGCACAACAACCTAGGGTACTCGCTGAGGAAGCAGGGACCGCAGAATTACGAGGAGGCGCTGCGTCAATACGACCGTGCCATCGAACTCAATGACAAGCTCGCCGAGGCTTACATGTATCGAGGTGTGTTGTATATGTTAATGGGCAATGAAAGCAAGGCCCTGGAAGACCATCGCGTTCTTACCGGACTGAATCGCAAGCTGGCAGATGAGCTGCAGGCGGCGATCGCCTCGAGGGAGGAGCCGCAAGGGCTGGATGGGCTTGCGAAGTCGTGGTGAGGCGAGGCATGCTGGCGGCCGTTGCCCTTGTGTTATTCAGCGGGGCGTGCGACCAGGGGAGAGAGGAAACGAAACGTCCGGTTCGCGTTGATCCGTCCGGGTATGTTTGGCAATTGCCCACCGGATTTCCAGTACCCCGGGTGCCTTCAGACAACCCAATGACTCCGGAGAAGGTCGAGCTCGGGCGTCAGTTGTTCCATGATCCCCGGCTGTCGGGCGACGGCACGGTGGCTTGCGCCAGCTGCCACAGGCCAGACCTCACCTATACTGACGGCCGCAGTCGTGCCGTGGGGATACAGGGGAACATTCATCCCCGCTCGGCCATGTCACTTACCAATGTGGCCTACAATGCGACTCTGGGATGGGATGATCCTACCCTGACGAGCCTCGAGGATCAGGCACTTGTGCCGCTCTATAATAGGCAACCGCCGGAGATGGGGGTGACTGGCCGCGAGAATGAGATCCTGAAGCGGTTTCGAGACGATCGATCCTACCTTGAGCTTTTCCACAGGGCTTTTGCGAAAGACAAGAACCCGGTGTCGATGCGTAACGTTGTCCGTGCACTGGCCTCGTTCGAAAGGACGTTAATCTCCGGCAACTCTCCCTACGACCGTTGGGCCTACGGCGGGAAGGTGGACGCTCTGGACCCTGATGAACGCGCCGGAGCACGGTTGTTCTTCTCCCGACGATTGAACTGCTTTCGTTGTCACGCCGGATTCAACCTCTCAGGGCCGGTGGTTTACGAAGGGTCCGGAGAACCGGAGGTGCGGTTCCACAACACCGGGCTCTATAACGAGGACGGACGAGGTGCCTACCCGGAGCCCAACACTGGCGTGCACCGCATTACCGGGCATCGCGAGGACATGGGCAAATTTCGAGCGCCTACGCTCCGCAACATTGCGCTCACAGCGCCATACATGCACGACGGCAGTATTCCCACCCTCGATGCCGTCATTGATCATTACGCGGCTGGAGGTCGTGCCCGATCCTTCGATTCCGGTGCACAGAACACGGAACGCCCGTCCGGAACGGACCCGCTGATTACGGGGTTCAAGATTACTTCAGAGGAGCGAAGACAGCTGATTATGTTTTTGCAGGCGCTCACTGACGAGGACTTCGTGCGTCGAGCGCGGGAGCGGAGCCTCCGGTAGCTGAAGAATGCTCTTGTCCCTGGAGGGCGCAGGCGAGACGGGGTCAGAGGTCAGAAGTAACTAGGCACTTTTCGAATGCGGAATGTGGATTGCGGATTTGGGAAAGGGTCGGTGGCCGGAGCAATCGATGTAGAACATATTAGCTTGAAGCCTTGTCTAGTTCACGCATAGATTCTTTCTTTAAATCCAGTTCTACCGCTTCCCTGAAAGATTCAATATGTTCTAACTTAGTGGCGCTGGCAATAGGGGCAGTTATTCCCGGTTTATTCATTAGCCAACTTAACGACAAGGCAGCCGGCGTAGTGTTATATTCCTTTGAAACCCCATCAAGGGCCGTAAGGATACGCTGTCCGCGATCATCCAGGTACTTTTTCACATTCTCGCCACGGGGACTTTTTGAGAGGTCTTCTTCGCCCCGATATTTCCCGCTGAGAAAGCCACTGGCCAGAGAGTAATAGGTGATGACACCCAAGCCGTGTTCTTTGCATATAGACCCGACACCTTCTTCAAAGCCCTGTCGGTCGTACAGGTTGTATTCCGGCTGAAAGACTTCGTACCGGGGAAGGCTGTCATCCTTCTTGCTCGCTTCCAGGGAGGCCTTCAACCGTTCCGGGGATAAGTTGGAGGCCCCGGCCCAGCGAATTTTACCGGCCTCAATGAGCTCGCCATATGCCTTCATGGTCTCTTCTACTGGAGTGACCTCGTCATCCCAGTGGGTCAGGTACAGATCGATATAATCAGTCTGGAGTCGTCCAAGGGATTTGTCCACGGCTTCAAGGATATAGGCTTTTGAAAGATCCCTTTTTCCTTGTCCCATGTCGGACCCCACTTTGGTAATGAGAAGTACCTTATTACGATTGCCCCGATCTTTCATCCATTCGCCGATGATCGTTTCCGATTCTCCGCCTTCGTTGTCATCCACCCAGCGGGAATAGACGTCGGCGGTATCAATGGCATTGAATCCCAAGTCAAAGAAAGCATCCAGCAGTTTGAAGGATTGCTCCTTATTGATGGTCCAGCCGAAAACGTTACCTCCGAAAACGATCGGAGCAGTATATAAATCAGAATTTCCTAGTCTTCTTTTTTCCATAATCCTGTATTTAAATCGAGTTGTTTGCTAATGTCAATTGTGGACTGTTGAAAATGCTACAGTCAGCGCATTCCCCGTAGCGACTCGACTTGACCGACTCGACCTGAGCTCGTCGACAGGTCTCGTCGACAGGTCTTGCCGAAGGGCTGCCTGCTGCAATAAAATGCACCCCACCATAACCTTGGCAGTGGCCCGCCCTTCTGAGCCGACCTGTGGTTTTCCTGCCCTCCCTTCCTGGTGCGAATCTTGCAAAATCTGGTTTGAGTACAAAGGCTTCGGAGGTTCTCATATTGAGTACATCAGCGCTTTTTTGGGGTTTGCTTTTTGGGTCAGTGGGGCTCGGCTTCTTCGTGTACGGCAAGAAGCAGAAGGTGGTCGTCCCCCTAATCTGCGGACTGGTCCTCATGGTCTTCCCTTATTTCATTTCCAATACCATTCTTCTTGTCGCAATCGGGGTCGCGCTCATAACGCTTCCCTACTTTGTCAGAATCTAAACAATGCAGGGCATGGGCGCAGTGCTCAGCTCTCATCGAGCTTCGCGTCATATGGCTTCGCCGTCATTGGGTCAATACGCTACGCTGTCATTTGTTGCATATAGCGAAAAGACAATGGCGCAAGGAAGCTCACTGCGTGAGCAGGCGAGACAAGCGAGAAAAGGTGGACGCTGGTCAATACCTCTCATTCTTTCCTAGTGACTCGTGTCGTTTTGCAGCTGCTTCACCAGAGACTTGTACTTTTCATGGATCATCTCTTTGTCAAATTCCCAGAATTCCTCGAGCATAGCGTCCTGTTCATCTTGACTGAAATAGCCTTCGGTTGCGGGGAAGAAAACCTTGTCTTCTTTCTCTATGTGTTCCGGATAAAAATTGACCAGCACATTGAGCTTGTCCAGGATAACTTCCAAGGCGCCTGTTTGCCCTTGAATATACCTTTCTTTAGCCTCGACTAATTCCTTCACCGTTTTTCTGCCATACACGTGCTCATCAATTAACTCTTGCATTATTTTCTTATCTCGCTCTGCTATGTCCTTTTTTTCAAGATCCCTGAACAGGATATCTTCTTCCTTGCCATGGTGTGTTCTATCAGCGTACATTCGGATAAAGTCCACAGTTGTATCTATAAAGATTGGATCTGCTTGTTTTCGTTCCTCAATTTGCTTTATTTCTCTTCGTACCAGCTCAAACATTTTCTCAATAAGTCGATGTTCAATCATTAAAGGACCTCTTGGTTTCATAACGACACCTCCCTCATAACCCATTAGAACTACCACTTGATCCAGAAGATCTACCAGCAGCAGCTATCTTGATGTTTGGTTTCATCTCACCAGGGTCATAGGATTTAAGTGCAAAACAATATGTCTTCGATTGTTTTCTCTATCCTAACGTGGGGATGATGGCCTTGGCGATGACTTAAGTCAAAATTGTAGTGGGTGAGGGCAGAGAGCATGGAGAAAGAAAGCTGACAGCGGACAGCTGGCAGCAGACAGAAAATCCTATGAACTCATAGCTGACAGCTCACAGCTCAAAGGAAGATCAAAGGGCAATTGGGATTGAGGATTGAGGAGGGGCACTACAAATGGCGCGCCCATAACAGTGGCAGCAGATCTCTACTTAAATGACGACAGTCAAATTGCTCTTCAGGGTTTATTCTTCCAGTGGCATTTCATACATAAACCAAAGCTCCTGGGGCCATACTTTGTGATGAACATGGGGGAGTCAGATGCGTGCGGATCATGGCAGCTTGTACAGGTAAGTTCGTGCCCCTTCCTTGAAGGATCTGGAACCCCGTGAGTGGGATGCCTACGATGCCTGGTTCCCCAGAAATAAGGTGCAATGATATGTCTGCCGTCACCCTGATCAGGATGACAGCTGACACAGAGAAGCCAGATGGGTTTGTCAAGCCTACAAGGGTTTTCTGATGCATGGGGGTTGTGACATATACCGCATTTGTCCGTAATATACGGTGCATGATAGCTCTTTTTGCCGCTCCTTTGTTGTTTTTGCTCGGCATGACATTTGTAGCACAACTCTGGAACCGGGTATTTGACCGAATACTTTGGTTCCGCCTGGGAATCGTGGCAAGTGAGGCAACTCCAGACGAAACCGGGCCCGTGAACAAATGGATAGGAGGTGATCCCCCGGTGACACGAGTAGCAGGTGGATTCGGTGGGTATAATAGGCTTGTCTTTTGAAACTTCAGCAGCGTAGTGCTCTATATTTATGGTCTTGTTGTCACCTTCCGCAGGTTCCAATACATGGTGGCAGGTGGCACACTCTGGATGGTCCTTCATATGAAAATAATCTTTTTTAAAACCAGTCGGTGGCTTTTCATAGTTGCCAACAAGATCGGACCTGCGAAAAACATTTAGAGCAACATCATCTACAGTTTTATCTTCTTTCTTGGCTTTTATATTTATCTTGTTTATGCCAAGCTCCAAGGGTACAGAAAAACATTCGAAATCCCGGCGTGGAACGATACTCGCCTTCATTTTGCTATTTACCTCTACTTCTATTAAATCGGCAGAACCTTGTGAAAGGCTTAAAGAAATATTTAGAAGGTTGAATTCCATAACTGCTTTATCAGCAGGATAGCTCACTGTGACAATATTTTGACCGGAGACTACGGGGGCAGCGGCGGGCTCTGGTGATGGGGCCTCCTCTTGAGAAACGGTTTTTACACACCCTATCAGGTAGCAAAGAAATAGCAGACAAGCCCCAATGGCCATGGCCTTGCAGGAGGGAGAATATCTCAGGGCTTCCCTTTTACGTTTTTCCTGTCTTTCGACTCCCATATGGCTCCCGCCTTAAGGAGACAAGATCCGTCTGATAGCAGCGTCCACAAGAAAAATTGTACCACATACTCTCATGATACTGGACACACAATTCTCCTTCATACTATACTCTTGTCTATGGAAAACGAGTTCCTTTCAGTTCTTATAATTCTACAACAGGTTGAGGTTCAAAGGGTAAGACATTCTTCCTCCAGCCCCTGCTCGAGCTGAATATATTTTGAATCTGGGATTTCTTAGCTTTTCATCGATTTGGTTCAGTATCAAGTAAAAACTATGATTTTTTGGCAGATCCTTAGTCCACCAAAGTATAAGGTGATGAGGTAACCGTTTAGCGCTCCAGTTCTTTATCAGAGCCAGAAACGGTTACCAAGACGCGCATCAATGGGGGTGGAAGATGAAAAATTCTAAGGGCGGCAAAAGGGGTTCGGTATCTTCAGGGTTTTTCCAGAATTCACAAATGATCATAGTCGCAGGATTTCTTCTCCTGGTTTTTTCGCCTGTGTTGAGTTGTGCCCAGGAATCTCAGGGGAGAGTCAGGGGTTCTCTGCCACAAACAGAGATTTCATCACCACCCGCAGGGACCCCTTTATTTCTTGCACAGAAGAGCAGTGCCGAAAAAGCCCTCTTCTCCCACCCGGCCATTCAAGAAGGGGAGCCATGTGTTTCAGCGAAGTGCCACGCCGAGAGAGGCACGGCCTCCTATGTCCACACGCCGGTTGCCCAGGGATCTTGTGTGTCCTGCCATGATCTTACCGCTTCCAAGGCCCGTTTTGGCCTGAAAAAGCCCGATTTGGATCTCTGCCTGAGTTGTCATGAAGATCAAAAGGCTTTCTATAAACAGGAAGTCATTCATCCTCCTGTGAAGACGGATTGTATCAGCTGTCATAACCCCCACGAATCTCCTTATAAATTCCAGCTTGAGAGCGGACCTTCCTCAGCCAGACTCTGCTTTACCTGCCACGACGAAGAGGACAAGATGGAATATACCTACCTTCACGGCCCGGTAGAGTCAGAAGATTGCCTGGCCTGTCACAACCCCCATGCATCCAGTTATAAACATCTCGTGCGCCAAGGGCCGCAAGAGATTCAGCTTTGTGAGAGTTGTCATCAAGAAATCCCCAAAAAGATAGAAAATTCAGCCCATAAGCATGGTGTAATCAATAAGGGGTTGTGCTCCCCCTGTCACGCCTTTCATGGATCTAATCTAACAAAACACTGGACACGCCGCTTTCCTGATAAATTCTACAACCCCTATGACCCGAAGCTTTATAGTCTTTGTTTCCAATGCCACGAGAAGCGCCAGGCATTTCTCTCTAGATCTACCACCTTGACCAATTTCCGCAACGGCAAGCGGAACCTCCATTATCTCCATGTCACCAGGAAAAAAGGCCGGACCTGCATTGCCTGCCACGGGGTTCACGCCACGAATCAGGAACGCCTTATCCGCAGCTCGACGCCCTTTGGTCCATCTCATTTTCATATTCGCATAGTATTTGTTAAAACCCCCACGGGGGGGACCTGTACGTTGAGTTGCCATGTTGCCAAAGGATATGACCGGGAGAAACCCTTGAAGCTGCAAGCAGATACAAAGCCCACCATAAAATGGAAAAAGCCAAAATAAGGTAAACTGTTCACGCTGCCAGCTTGCTTCCTTTGTGCAGCCGCTACCGTACGCAGCGGCTGGACCATGCAGCCGAAGGCTTGGGATATCTTTATGAGCAAAAACAAGATGACCATCTCACACGTTCTTTGCAGAATTACAATAGGCATTCTGGTAACCTTCTGCTGCATGCCCGTCATAGGATATTCGCAATCAGACGAGATACAAGGATTGATTCAAGCCCTGGAAGACAAAAATGTAAATGTCCGCAGAAGGGCAATACGGACGCTGGAAAAGGCTGGTCCTTCTGCTGTTGAACCTTTGATTGCAGCCTTGAAGAGTGAGATATCGCGTGTCCGGGCAGGGGCAATCGAGGCCCTGGGAGAGATTAAGGATGCCCGTGCGGTTGAACCTTTAATTGCCGCCCTGCAGGATAAAATCTCAAACGTCCGGGCAGGGGCAGCCGAGGCCCTGGGTAAGATCAAGGATCTCCGTGCGGTTGAACCTTTAATTGCTGCCCTGAAGGATAAAAACATGGATGTCCGGAGTTGGGCGGCAAAGGCCCTGGGAGAGATTAAGGATTCCCGTGCCGTTGAACCTATCATTACCGCCCTGCAGGATAAAAACGCACATGTCAGAAGTTGGGCAGCCGAGGCCCTGGGTAGGATGAAGGATGCCCGCGCTGTAGAACCTTTGACTGCAGCTCTGGAGGACGAAAACGCAGATGTCAGAAATTCTGCAGCCAGGGCACTTGCGAAGATAGAACCAGCAACGTGATCCCAACAGTTGCAGAAGGATTTGGCACCAACATAATTAGAGCCGCGGTCGGGCAAAGAGGTTATAACAGAGCGCATGGCGCGGTGTCGTTGGAGGTTGGAGGAATAGGGAAAGACGACAGAGGGCAGAGGACAGAAGACAACTAGGAACCAAGAACCCCTTCGACAGGCTCAGGACAAGTAAGCACTAGGCACAGAGGGACGACGCGGAGGCAGAGGGAAGATTTGTCCTGCGGACTCCCACCCTTAGGGCGGGTTCCCGGTTTGAGATTGTAGATTGCAGAATCAAAGGTTTCAGATGTCAGGAAAAAAAGCATAGCGCATAGAGCACGGAGCATGGAGAAAGACAGTTCGCAGGAGGCAGCAGGCAGAAGAGTTCAGCTCTCAGCGAGCTTCGCGTCACGTGGCTGCGCCGTCATTGGCTCATTTATTCGCGCTCGCTCCGCTCCGCTCATTCCTGCAAGCGGGTTCCCACTTTCGCTTCGCTGTCATTTGTTGTAATTAGGTAGGGGCACTAGACAAGAAGTAGCCACTTGCCAGAAATTCTAAACTCCCTCTTATGAAACCAATCTTGAAAATTCCCTTGCGGCCCATTAGACTAGCTCTATATATGTGTCATCTTTGAATTGAGCGGCCAGTCTGCGGAGCCCTCAAGCTTCTCATTGCACTATGTATAAACCTTACCCCCAGAGGAGGAATCAATGACGGCGAGCATCTATGGGTGGTGTGGCAAGATACTCAAAATAGATCTCTCTGAGTTACGAATCAGCGAACTGGAGACCATGGACTATGCAGACCGTTTCCTGGGCGGGCGAGGGATTGCCACGCGGATTTACTGGGAGGAAGTGGGACCCGAGGTAAGAGCTTTTGATCCTGAAAATCACCTGATTTTCATGACCGGTCCTCTGGGGGCTACCGGGGCCCAAGGTGCTTCTCGGTTTGAAGTCGTTGGCAAGTCCCCCATGTTGATGCCGGAAGGGTTCTGCTATGGGAATCTTGGCGGGTTTTTCGGTCCCTCTTTAAAAAAAGCAGGCTACGACGGTGTGGTCATCTCAGGTCGGTCGGCAAAGCCGGTCTATCTCTGGATCCACGACGGGAAAGCTGAAATTTTAGATGGTTCTTCGCTGTGGGGAAAGGGTGTTTATGAGGTTCGGGACATCGTAAAAAAGTCTCATGGGAAAAATGTCCGATTCGTAACCACCGGTGTGGCCGGCGAAAACATGTGCCGGAGTGCCAATCTGATGACAGATAATGAAGGAAGCGCCACCGGCGGGTTCGGTGCGGTGCTGGGATCTAAAAACCTCAAGGCCGTAGCGGTGTTGGGCACCGGAAGTCCATTGGTAGCAGAACCGGAGGAATTAAAAGAACTCAATAAATTGACAATCCATTTAAATAAGCGTGACCCTTTCCACGCCCCTTTTCCTGAGGAACAGGTTCGTCGAACCGGACAGTCGTCTTGTTTCCAATGCGGTCTTGATTGTAAGTATAGAAACTCTTTTCAAACCGCGTCCGGAAAGAACGTTGTCAGAAAATGTCAATCCATGTTCGTCTATTTGCCCTGGGTTTTCGGAAGACCGGGAGAGTCCACGGAGACCGCTGTTGACGCCACAGGGATCTGTAATGATTTGTCGCTCTGCACCATGGAAATGTACAATGTCGTTCAGTGGTTGGATACCTGCTACCAGTCCGGTTACCTTAGCGATAAGCAGACCGGACTTGATATTTCAAAGCTGGGCACCCGTGAGTTTTTTGAGAATCTCGCCACTATGATTGCTCGCCGACAAGGATTTGGCGATATTCTGGCCGAAGGCCTCCTGCGAGCCGGCGAAAAGCTCGGTGAAAAAGCCAGGGCTCATTTTTCAAACGAGGTATCCGGCGTCGGAGATGGTGCCAGCTACTCTGCCCGCGAATATCTTATGAACGGTTTGCTGTACGCTTTGGAACCCAGA
>JAJDNL010000165.1 GCA_022340745.1 Deltaproteobacteria bacterium | reverse complement strand
CAGCTGAAGCTCCGGAGCCAGAGGCAGTTGAAGCTCCGGAGCCAGAGGCAGTTGAAGCTCCGGAGCCAGAGGCAGTTGAAGCTCCGGAACCAGAGGCAGTTGAAGCTCCGGAACCAGAGGCAGTTGAAGCTCCGGAACCAGAGGCAGTGGAGGCCCCGGAGCCAGAGGCAGTTGAGCCCCCAGAGCCTGAAAAGGCTAAGTCTACCGAGGTCCAGGAAAGCGAAGAGAGCGAAAAAAAGAAATCATGAT
The DNA here is from genome assembly GCA_022340745.1 of Deltaproteobacteria bacterium. Classification (GTDB taxonomy): domain Bacteria; phylum Desulfobacterota; class Syntrophobacteria; order BM002; family BM002; genus BM002. Next base: position 16,162 of record JAJDNL010000165.1, on the reverse strand, counting down.
AAAGGAGTAGATGGTGACGTACAGGAGAAAAAGACGGGCATTTCCTCGGCGTAAGGTTTGTCGGTTCTGCGCAGATTCGAAATTGAAGATCGACTATAAAGATTCAAAAATGCTCAAATACTTTATTACAGAGCGAGGAAAGATCATTCCACGGAGGATTTCTGGCAACTGTGCCCGACACCAGAGGCAAGTTACCATGGCTGTAAAAAGAGCGAGGCACATTGCCTTGATGCCATACACGACCATTCAGCCGCACTAGAGGTTCTCTAGAGTTCTTGCCGTGATATTTGGTCTTGTTCGCAGTTAGCCCAATCGTCACATTTGTTTCGTCCACTACAGTTTTTAAGCCAGTTCCAAAGCGCTCCAGTCACCGCTGAGAGTCGGATCCAGACACCCAGGGTGTTCAACGTCGTTTCGTCAACCATTCGTTCTTTGGGGGACCGATAATCCTGGTGATCCTGGAACGGAGGTTTTTGCAATGAAAGTCATACTGAAAGAAGATATTCCCAAGCTCGGGACAATGGGTGAGACAGTAAAGGTGGCCCCTGGTTATGGTCGCAACTACCTTATACCTCAGGGAAAAGCCGTACTGGCTACCAGCAAGAATCTCAAGGAGCTTGAGCACCAGAAACGGTTGATCCTGCGAAAGGCAGAGTTGGTCCGCACAGACGCTGAGAGTTTTGCTGAAAAATTCAGAGGTTTGACCATTACTCTCGCCCGCAAGGTTGTAGACGAAGACAAAATCTATGGTTCTGTCTCAGTCGCTGATATATCCCAGGCCCTGGAAGAGCAGGGTGTAGAGATTGAACGCAAAATGGTTAAATTAGATGAACCTATCAAGAGCTTGGGCGAATTCCAGGTTCTTGTTCAGGTTCATGCTGATGTCACAGCCGAGCTCACTGTCCGGGTCGTGAAAGAAGAGTGAACATTGAAGCTCCCTGTCCGGCTTTAGTGGGACAGGGAATATTCGAAATGTTAGGTGTTTAAAGCATTTTAGTGTAGTTCGCTCGCTAACCCTGTCCGCCTCCGGCGGACTATGGGGAATGAGCTTGCTGGAGCATTTTCACACCCACCCTCCACGCACAACCGTAAACCTCTTGCAAAATTAATAGGGTTACCATGAATGAGCAGGGTGGTGAATTTACGAAGGTTCCTCCTCACAACATCGAGGCCGAACAATCGGTTATCGGCGGCATTCTTCTGGACAATGAAGTATTGCCCAGCGTTTTGGAGGTGCTCAGGGGCGAGGAGTTTTACCGGGCGGCTCACCGCAGCATCTTTGCAGCAGTGGTCGAGCTCTTCGAGAGGAACGAGCCCTGCGACCTGGTTACGCTGACCGAACTTCTCAGATCCCATAAGAAACTGGATCAAGTGGGAGGCGCAAGTTACCTGGCCTCATTGGTTGATATGGTTCCTTCTGCGGCCAATACAAGTCAATATGCCAAAATCGTCAAAGAGAAATCGATGGTCCGTACTCTTATCAGTCGGGCAAGTGAGATAGTGACAATTGGTTTTGACAGTAGTCTCATGGTCGACGCTCTTCTGGACCAGGCTGAGCAGGCCATTTTTCAAGTCAGTGAAGATCGCATTAATCCATCATTTTTTCCCATCAAAGATATTGTTAAGCAAAGCATCAAGACTCTCGAACAGCTCTATGACCGGAGGGAGATGGTAACCGGTGTTGCCACCGGTTTTACGGAGTTGGACCGGCTTACCTCCGGTCTGCAGCCCGCCGATCTGATCATTATTGCTGGTCGCCCCAGTATGGGAAAGACCGCCCTTGCCCTCAACATTGCCCGCAACGCTGCTGTTGAAGCCGATATACCGGTGGGTATCTTTTCACTGGAGATGAACAAGGCGCAACTCGGTATGAGGCTCCTTTGCTCTGAAGCCAGGGTGAATTCTCAAAAGATGCGCAGTGGATTTCTGAGCGAAAGGGACTGGCCACGTCTCACCAGGGCTGCTGGAACCATCAGCGAGGCACCCATTTTTATAGACGACACTCCGGCAATCTCTGCACTGGAATTGAGGGCCAAATCTCGTCGCTTGAAGCGGGATCAAAACTTGGGACTCATTATTGTGGACTACCTGCAGCTGATGCGGGGAACTCATAGAAGCGAGCGGCGGGAGCAGGAGATATCGGAGATTTCCGGCTCACTCAAAGCCCTGGCCAAAGAACTTGATGTGCCGGTGGTGGCCCTCTCCCAACTCAACCGCAAGGTGGAGGAACGGCACGACAAGCGGCCCCAGCTTGCGGATCTTCGTGAATCCGGTGCTATCGAACAGGATGCTGATGTCATAGCCTTTATTTATCGCGACGAAGTTTACCACTCGGATAGTCCTGATCAGGGGCGGGCCGAGGTAAACATTGGCAAGCAGCGCAACGGACCCACAGGGAAGACCACTCTCACCTTTCTTACCCAGTATACCCGGTTTGAAAACTTGGCATTTGAAGAAGCAGGATAAAAAGAGTGAGATGTGAGATGTGAGATGTGTTTACCCTCACCTACCCACTCTTCATCTGCAATCCCACATCTCATATCTCATATCCCACATCAAAGATTTATGTATATTTCAGATTTTTGCCAGCGGCTATGGTACTGAATTCAGAATTGAAGAGTTGCTACTTTTAGAAAAGGATTTGATGACTGTGTACTGGAATCAAGAATTGGAAACCATGTCCCCAGAAAGTCTCAAAAAACTACAGCTGGAGCGATTGCAGAGGACGGTAGCGCAGGCGAGTAAGTCGCCTCACTACAGCAAGGTTTTTGCCGAGCAAGGAATCAAGCCTGAAAGTATTCAGCGAATAGAGGACATACGCCGACTCCCCTTCACCAGCAAGGACGATTTGCGGTCCCAGTTTCCCTACGGCCTCATTGGGGTGGATTTGAAAGATGTCATTCGGCTCCATTCATCATCTGGCACCTCGGGCCAGGCCACAGTTGTTTTTCACAGCCAAAAAGACATTGAAAATTGGGCCGATCTGGTCAGCCGGTGTATGTATATGACCGGTGTGCGGCGAGATGACGTTTTTCAGAACCTCACTGGTTATGGGCTTTTCACCGGTGGGCTCGGGTTTCATTATGGCGGTGAACGTTTGGGAACCCTGACCATCCCATCGGGGACCGGCAACACCAAGAGACAGATCCTCTTGATGCAGGAGTTTGGCACCACTGTGATTCATCTGATTCCAAGCTACGCCATGCGGCTTATGCAAGTGATGGCAGAGTTGGAGGTGGACCCTCGCCGTGATCTAAAGCTGCGCATTGCTTTCCTGGGTGCAGAGCCTCATTCAGAAGAAATTAGGCTGCGGGTGGAGCGATACTTTGAACTGGAAGCTTTCAATTCCTATGGCCTTTCAGAGATGAACGGGCCGGGAGTGGCTTTTGAGTGTCCCGAAAAGTGGGGAATGCACATCTGGGAGGATGCCTTCTTTGTAGAGATCATTGACCCACAGACCTTGGAGCTTGTTGAACCCGGTAAGGGAGGAGAACTGGTCTTAACCACACTTACCCGTGAGGCCATGCCGATTATTCGCTACCGCACGAGCGACCTTACTCGCATTCTCCCGGGGACGTGCCCGTGCGGCCGCACTCATAGTCGCCTTGATCGCATTAAAGGCAGGACTGATGACATGCTTATTATCAAGGGAGTGAATATTTATCCGGTTCAGGTGGAGCAGGCATTGATGGAGATCCCTGAAGTGGGTCAAAACTACCTGATCATCGTTGAGAGAGTGGCCGAGATGGACACCATGCGCATACAGGTGGAGATACACCCAGATATTTTCAAGGAAAACATGCGCTTTCTCAAGCGGCTTCAGGACAAGATTACTCATGAACTGCGCAACGAACTGCTCGTCACCCCCACGGTAGAGTTGGTGCAGGCCAACACAATACCACGTTCTCCAGGCAAAGCGGTCAGGGTTGAGGACAGGAGGAACTAGGCACTCATTCGACAAGCTCAGGACAAGTAAGAACTAAGCACAAGGCACCAAAGCAAATTAGAATTCAGGAGCCAGAATTCAGAATCCAGGAGAAAAAAGAACCACGAAGACACGAAGACACAAAGAAAAACAAATAGTTGTGACCAGAACTCAGCTGAGCAAGTCCGAAGAATGATAGAATGTTTTTTGCATCTTTAATCTTGGTGGCTTGGTGCCGTTGTGGTGAAAAGAAAAAGAACCACCAAATTCCGAGGAGTCGGGAACCAAAATCGAGCTTCGAGCTTTTAAATCCGCAATTCAGTTTGTTGCATAATTGTTCGCAGCGATTTACAATATATCCGGGCTAGGCAAACGAGACTCAAGGAGGAGCGCCAATCCGAAAAGTTTTTGGTCACACCGCCGGTCTTGGGGCCGGTTACCTAAAACGGTTGCAGCGATTATACCGTCGACGTTTGCCCCCGCAAGATATTATCACCCCCGATCTCTCGCGTACCCTGGCAAGACTTTCATTTGAAACCAATCGACAGCTTGGTTTGCTGATTGACCGTAAAGGCGAAATCCAGCGGGTGATCGTGGGCGACCACCGCTCCATACTCATTCCTGAACTTACTCCTACCCGTGGCCACAGCAGTCGGCTCCGAGGCCTGCGGTGCGTCCACACCCATCTGCAAGGTGAACCTCTCACCGAAGATGATTTTATGGACTTGGTTTTCTTGCGGTTGGATCTCATGGTGGTCTTGGAGGTGGACGAGCACGGCGGTGCTCGTCGCTTGCTCGGGGCCCATCTGTTGCCGGAGAACGTCAACGGCAGGGGGTGGCTCCTTTTGGATCAGCTTTCCGCCCACGAACCAAAACTGGATTTCCTCCAACTGGTACAGTCCCTGGAAAGCGAGTTTGCTCGAAAGCAAGCCTTGGTTGAAGTGAGAGGAAATCAAGATCGGGCAATACTTGTCAGTGTGGCGAGTGGACCTCGAGCCGAGGTCGAAGCATCAATGGAGGAGTTGACCGAGTTGGCCCGCACATCAGGTATTGCTGTTGCCGAACGAATCATTCAGCGGCAGCAGCGGATTCATCCCAAATATCTGATGGGGCGCGGCAAGCTCAGTGAACTCGTGTTGCAGGCCCTCCAGTCAGGGGTCGATCTTTTGATTTTTGACCAGGATCTTAATCCATCACAGATGCGCTCCATCACTGATTTTACTGAGCTTCGCATTATCGACCGAACCCAGCTTATCCTGGACATTTTTGCCCAACGGGCCAAGAGCCGGGAAGGCAAGATTCAGGTGGAGATGGCACAGTTGCAATACATGCTGCCGCGATTGGTGGTCAAAGATGATGCGTTGTCGCGGCTTACCGGTGGCATTGGCAGTCGGGGGCCGGGTGAAACCAAACTGGAAATCAACAGACGAAGGGTTCGAGATCGCATAGCCAGGTTGGAGAAGCAACTGCTGCAAATCAGAAAACAGCGTGACCAGAGACGAGGCCTGCGTCTGCGCACTGGCCTTCCCGTCATTTCCATCGTTGGCTACACCAATGCAGGAAAATCCACACTGCTCAACACATTGACTCGCAGCCGGGTGCAGGTAGAGGATCGTCTTTTTGCAACTCTAGATCCCGCAAGCCGCAGGTTACGTTTTCCACGCGATCAGGAGGCCATCATAACTGATACTGTTGGCTTCATCCGTGACCTCCCCAGTGATTTGATGGAGGCGTTCGGTGCGACCTTGGAAGAGTTGCGTCATGCGGACTTACTCTTGCACGTGATAGATGTGAGCAATCCTGTGTTCGAGGAACAGATGGTGGCGGTAGAGGAAATATTGGAAAAACTTGATTTGCACCTGATTCCCATGCTTCGCGTCTTTAACAAGGTGGATGTGGTGCAGGATCGAGAGTACGTGGAGAATCTGCGCAAGCGCAATCAGGCAATCACCATTTCCGCCCTCAATGGTGACAACCTGCGCTTTTTGGTTGAGGCTATGGAGGAGAGGCTAGGCTTAGTGCCATTAGAGAACAGATTTCAGCCAAGTGTCCATTAAGGGACCAACCTCAAGACTTAGGCACTTTGGTAATTGCGAATGTAAAAGCGAGGAGTCAGGAGACAGGAGTCAGGAGTCAGAATCGAGGTTTCAGGTGTCAGGTTTCAGGTGTCAGTAGAACTGTGCATGGGGCATAGAGCATGGAGCATGGGGTACAAGCAAAACCTCGACACTATTCCCTGTTTCTGTTTAGCCGGTTTTGCCTGTCTCAAATCTGCAATCTCCAATCTAAGATCCAAAATCTCTACTGTGCCTACTGCCTAGTTCTGCCTAGTTTCTTCGCACGGTACTCCGCAAGCACTTCCCTGGCCTTTTCAACATCCTTATGGATCTGGTCGGACAGCTCCTCAGGGCCGGAGAAAGTCTTTTCATCCCGCAGCCGTTCAATGAAGCGCACCTGGATAACCTTCCCATAAATATCTTGACTGAAGTGTATGATGTGGGTTTCCACCGAGAAAGCCCCATTTTGGAAAGTGGGACTATAGCCAATGTTGGTAGCTCCGTCATAGAGTTGGTCATCGATGATCACTTCAGTGGCGTAAACACCTGGACTAGGGGTGAGTTCGTCAGCCAGTTGGAGGTTAGCTGTGGGAAAACCAAGAAGACGGCCTCCTCGGTCGCGACCCCGGATTACCTTGCCAGTCACCTGGTAGTCACGTCCAAGCATTTTCCGGGCACTGTCTAGGTCACCAGCCAAAACAAATTCACGAATACTACTGGAACTCACTTCCCTGCCGTTGGCGGTGAGATCAGTAACCACGTGGACCTCAAAATTCAGTTCCTCCCCCATTTTGGTGAGAGCAGGAATGTCTCCTTCTCTTCTGTAGCCGAAGCGATAATCCGGCCCAACCACTATTGCCCGAGTACCTATCCGTTGGTAAATGATTTTGTGGACGAATTCGGACGCAGTCATCTTGGCGAATTCATGGGTAAATTGGATAACTATGAAGACGTCGATGCCGGCATCTTCAATCAGGAGCACTTTCTGTTCATGCGGGGTAATGAGTGGCAGTCCATTAGACGGATAGAGCACTTTGGTGGGGTGAGGATTGAAGGTGATAACGATAGATTCACCTTCTAAGGCCTCGGCTACTTCCTTGACACGTTGAAAGAGACTCAAGTGTCCAATATGTACACCATCGAAGTTACCAATGGTGATCACTGGGTTACGAAAGGATCGCTTGATATTGTCTACACCATCAATCACTTCCATGGGAGTTATATGAACCTCCAGCTTCTCACATTTTGAGGGTAAACCAAGCCAATCTTACAGCTTGACAAAGAAAGAGTGTAAGAATACATTAACTCTGCTTCGCAGGCAACACCCTTTTTGAAGTGCCGAAGTGGCGGAACTGGTAGACGCGCATGGTTCAGGGTCATGTGGGTATTAGCCCGTGGGAGTTCGAGTCTCCCCTTCGGCACCACGGTGTAATTTAAGGCGTGATCTCAATTGGTTGCGCCTTTTTCTTTGCACTGGTTTTAAAGCCTATCCCCAGAGCCCGTAGAAGCCATTTGTAAATCTCGTGTTCACCACCACCACTCTTGGTGACGTCCGTTGTCGGTTGTCCGTTGTCCGTAGCTCAAGCCGTTCAAGCCGTTCAAGCCGTTCAAATCGTCAATGGTAAACGGTGAAGTGTGAACAGTAAGCAATGTCACGCGATATACGTAGTTATCAATCCTCTGTTCTCTGAACTCTGACTTCTGACCTCCGATCTCTCTCCTCTGTGCCTAGTTCCTAGTGCTTAGTGCCCAGTATCCTCTTCCAGCTGCCTCCTGCCACCCACATTGAGTTCGAGTGGAATTTTCTTACCACTTTTATAACCTTTAATACTCATTATCCACGGCCAGACTGTTGCAGTGATATACGATATCTACCTGTATTCTTTAGAAAAAATGTAAATATTAGACTTGGCACACTAATTGAGTTAGGGAGACCAAAACAAAGCTGCTCGACAATGGTTGTCAGTAGTAAGTCAACATATGTTTCCACAGACCTATATGAACAAGATTATGAGGTTGGTTGTTTGTCCAACAAGTCTATTGCTTTTTGGTCAAATTTGGTAATTTGACCACACATTGAAAGAGGTATGTAATGGTGTTAACAATATGATTTTAAAAAGAATTTTTGTTTTTGTCTGTAGTTGGCTCTGACTTTGCTGATAGGGGGCGTAAAGGCAAATAATCAGATTTAAGTTGGAGGGTTGTCAAGTGATTTATCATCCCACCTGATAGTAATTTCGCCTTGGTTGAAAACATTGCGGGGGAGGGGACATGATATCTCATTTCGTAAAAGTAATATTATTTGTTTTAGTTAGCTTAGTACCATTATATCCTTTCGTTCCATGTAACGACAGCTACGCCGCTACGTATGCTTACCTGAGTAACTCATACGATAACACCGTATCTGTAATACATACTTCAGACAATACGGTAACAAAAACCGTTGATGTTGGTGAATGGCCTTATGGTGTCGTTGTAAGTCCAGATGGAGAGTATGTTTATGTAGCCAACGGTGGCGATGACACCGTATCTGTGATTCGTACTAGTGATAATACAGTCACCGCATCCATTGCTGTTGGGAGCTCACCAGGAGGTATTGCGGTGAGTCCTGATTGTGCTTTTGTCTATGTATCGAATAACGATGATAACACAGTATCTGTGATCCAGACATCCAGTAACAAAGTCATTGCGACTATTAATGTAGGACTGTGGCCTGAGGGTTTGACGGCAAATCCCAGTGGAGAATATGTTTATGTAGTCAACACAGGCGATGATAGTCTATCCGTGATCCAAACATGGGATAACACGGTAGTTGAAGTAATAAATATTGGTAGATGGCCTTATGGTGTCGCCGTAAGTCCTAGCGGGAACCATATTTATGTATCAAATACTGGTGACAGCACTGTGTCAGTGATACGTGCTTACGATAATACAGTAATGGATACAATTAAAGTTGGTACAAGGCCAATTGGTATTGTTGTAACACCAGATGGTGAATATGTATACGTTGCAACGAGTAGAGACAACAAAGTATCTCTTATCCGAACATCAGATAACACAGTGGTCACGACGATTGACGTCGGAGAATGGCCCTGGGGAATCGCGCTGACACCTGGTGGAGAGTATGTTTATGTGTCAAGTATAGCCGATGACACAGTGTCGGTCATAAGAACTGTCGATAACTTAGTCACCACTACTATTGCTGTCGGGGCAGATCCTTATAGTCTTGGTAATTTCATTGCCAATACACCCGATGATATCAAATGGGTGGACACGGTTGTGGGCGACCAGCAGATAGGTATCCTCGGCAAAACAGGGGTACTATCAATTGAGTCAATAGAGTCAATTGATCCTCATACTGTCTCTGACACAACAAACAGGCCTGACAGTATGCCATGGGGTCTCATCAGTTTCAGGCTAACGGTCGCACATCCTGGGGATACCGCTGAAGTAACCATATATTTTCCCGATGCCGCAAGAAGCAATGCCAGTTGGCATAAATATGACTCGATCAATGGTTGGCAAGACTATGCAGCTCACGCCACCTTCAGCCCCGATAGACGATCAGTTACGTTAGAACTCCAAGATGGCGGTTACGGTGATGCCGATGGAACGGCAAATGGCATTATTATTGATCCTAGCGGCTTGGGTTCTGCCTCATCATCAGAGTCTGAGAGCAATGGCGGCGGCGGTGGAGGTTGCTTTATCGCCACTGCGGCGCACGGATCCCTCTAGTCCGGCTTCGCTAATACAGAAAACGCCTATACCTTTTTATTTCCCAACCACAGAGACACGGAGGGATGTAATTTCAGATTGTTGATTGTAGATTGCAGATTGAGAAATTTCCTAAGATCAGATTTGTTTAAATCTACGATCTTAAATCTACAATCTAAAATATCCCTTTGTTCCCTCTGTGGTAAATCTTCACTCAGGCTTCCTTAGGCCGCTACCACACGGAGCAGAGTAAGTAGTCGTAATGCAGAAGTCTGTCTGCTTTTTTGCTAGGCAGTCGCCGAATTTGGTATGCTGTGTGCATATTCAAAATCTTCCGAGGTAAATAGCCAATTTATATAGCAGAATACATTATTCACAGACTTTTGAGTTTCGTCGTAAGATGTTATCCGGGCTAGGCGTGGTGGCCGGTTAAGATGGGCGAAGACAGCCAGAGCGACAGGTTCCTGCATCTCCAAGGAAGACAGGGGGAAAGTGGGAGAGGAGAGTAGCCATGGACGAAGTGGCTAGATTCTTGGCTGATTCAGTGATGTGCAAAGATTTTAATGGTGACGAAGTGGTAAAACTCGCCGCGGTATGCAAGTCCATCCGATTCAAGTCTGGAGACGTCATCGTTGCCGAAGATGCCCGCGGGCGAGACCTTTACTTCATAAAGAGTGGGAGGGCGCAAATTAATCTCAGCGGTCCCTCCTCGCGAGACGACGCAGGGGCCATTAGTAAAATTCTGCCCGGTCAGGTGTTTGGTGAGTTGGGCTTTATAGATGGTGCCCGGCGATCCACCTGGGTGATAGCAATCGACGAGTTGGAGGTAATTCAACTCGCATGGGAAGATTTTTCCCAACTGACTGCGAGCGATACGACAATTGCCTATAAGTTCATTTATAATCTGGCCTTGGTCATTGCCGAGCGGCTCCGAGATACCACCATGTCATTAAGCAACCTTTTGGGAGTGCGAGGGAAGTACTAGCCCGGATACTTCATCACTCCAGCATCTAATCACTATTCTCTCCCATCGATATTCCATTGTTTCTGAAGCCCATCTGTGGTTACATAATAAACCTACCGTGGATTTCTTCCCAGCGTCTTCCCGGATATCTCATGAATCACTTGCTGCGACCACGGATATGGCCGTTCTTCCTGGCGTCCTCGGGTGTCGGTCCCTGCGACGTACCACTCAGGTACGCCTCGGAACCAATCCCGCGGTACCGCGGGACGAGTTGCCAGGCGGCACACCCATCTTCGTGGTCTCGCGGCAGCAATTCATGAAATATCCGGGCTAGGGGGATATTTCATGGATAGTTTTCTCGCCGATCTTGTAATGCTTCTCCACTTCAGCTTTATCCTCTTCGTGGTCTTCGGAGGACTGCTGGCCCTCCGCTGGCTGGGTTTTGCTGCAGTGCACTTGCCAACGGTAGTATGGGCCCTCTTTTTGGAACTCCAACCGGGGACCCTGTGCCCCTTGACTCCGCTGGAGCAGATGCTGAGACACCGTGCCGGAGAACCATCTTATACGGGGGGGTTTATTGGACACTACCTCGGTCCCATTATCTACCCGAATATGACACTTCAGGACCAATATTTTATAGCTGCAGCACTGTTTTTGCTCACCCTGGTGATTTACTGGAGAGTGTATAGGAGATGGCGCCGGGCCCGAAAATGAGAGTGCGTGGAGCGAGTCATTCTGCGCAGTAAGCAGCGAGCAGATGGCAGATGACAGAGGACAGAAGACAGACGACAGAGGGGAGCTGACTCTATGCTCTATGCCCTATGCTCCATGCATTTTCCCTCCCCCCTTGCGCTCGACGAATTCAGCCTTATATTCCTTGTATTGCAGTTACCCGAGAAAGGGGGCGATTTTTATGGAAGAGAATTGTCTTTGTGCGGTTGTTGATGAAGATGACCGTTTCCTCTGTGTAACGGATGAAAAGTGTTGCGAAGAAATACGCAAGAATTTGGAACCTCATGAGTGTTGACGAGAATCGAGTTATGGTAGTATAAGATCATGAAACCACAAACGCCACCGCCTTTCCGGCCGTGGCGTTTTTCATTTTTTTTCAACAGCGAAAACCTGGTCCTTAGAGCCAGGTCAGATCGCATAGAGCATAGCCCATAGCGAAAAAAAGAGTGAACGGGAAATGGTAAACGGTGAACGGTCGCGAAGCCAGCGCATGATCGGTTTACCGTTCACCGTTTACTGTTTACCTCACGCTTTGCGCTCTGCGCTTGGCGCTTTGCGTCAAGGGGCAGTTCAGAGCCGAATCCTTTTGGGTTTGAATTCTCTATTGTTCTGCGCCGCAATGTGGGCAGTAGTTGAAACTCTTCTCAAGGGTCTCGCCGCAACGTTGGCAGCGGATTTGCCGCAGATCTGTTCCGGCAGAATAAACCTTGCCCATTTCGTCAGCGATATGACCACAGCGCTCACACTCGACAAAAGGCTGGCCCTTGCGAACACGAAAAATGGGTATAAAGAAAAGAGATAAGTAGTCATCCGTGCGAACCAGATAGGCCTGACTCAAACCACAATTGGAGCAGATGCGTGGCTGGTCCTCAAGTTTTTTCCTTCTCGGTCCTACACCGCCGATGAAAATCATCTGGCCTCTCTAACCAACCTCCCTTGATTGAAGATGAGAAAACCAAGATTCCAATTCCAATTCTAACATCTGCAACTGAAAGATATGGGAGTCAGGATCCAGATGTTGGTAGGAGTTCAATGTTATTTCCCAATGCGCAATTCCCCAACTTGATTTCAGAATTTGTTATTCACCATCGAAAACCTGGTCCTTGGGCCACGTCAGTCCCGCAAGGTGGGGTGTTCGGAGGACCAATATTGGAGTTTGAGATTTTCTAGACTCCACCACGCCAGCAAAGTGCGGCGAGGGGGAAAGATTAGGGGAGCACCCTCAGGGGACAGTCGAAAGCCGTCTCCTCTGGAGCCGGAGTATTTATTCCGCTGGGGCCGCTTCTTCTAGATCCTCATCTTCTTTCTTGGCCACGGCCTCCACAAAATAAGCTGAGGCGCAATTGATGACGCGAGTCAAACCCTCAGTTTCAATTTTTACCAGGGGAGACTCATAGGAGACGACCTGGCCGGTGATGCTGGTGTCGCCGTGCTCTTGACTAAAATAGAACGTGTAGGTCTTTCCCGATTCGAATAATGGTGCCATTCTTAACCTCCTTTACAGTCTCGCGACACCCGTGCGAGTAGAAACACTGAGATTCTAGCATAGTCGCTTAAATTTTATAAGGATCAAGATCCAGTGAAGGTGCATTTCATTATTCGCTTGCCTTCTGACAATGATCTTCCTAACATGTGCACCATACTAGGCTAAGGAGGAGACTTCTATGCGGGTTCTCATTTGCGACGGTCTGCGTCAGCAGGGAGTGAAGATTTTCCAAAAGGTCAAGAATTTTGAGGTCGATGTTCGTGAAAAGATAGAGCCCGAGGAATTGTTAGATGTGATCCCTGACTATGACGGCGTTGTGATACGTAGTCGTACGAAGATCGGGCGGCAAACTCTTGAGCAAGCATCCCGTCTGCGCGTGATCGGCCGGGCCGGCATTGGTGTTGACAACATAGACATCGAGGCAGCAACCCAGCGTGGCGTACTGGTGATGAACACCCCTGGAGCCAATGCGGTGGCCGCTGCTGAACATGCAATGGCCCTTATGTTGGCACTCGCCAGGCACATTCCCCGGGCCGACGAGTCCGTGCGGGCCGGCAAATGGGAAAAGAAAAAGTTTGTAGGCACCGAGCTCTACAATCAAACCCTCGGTATAATCGGATTGGGCCGTATTGGTTCTATTGTGGCGAATCGAGCCCTCGCTATGAGAATGAGGGTGTTGGCGTTCGATCCTTATGTCTCAGAGGATGTGGCCGCCAAACTCGGAGTGGAATTGGTCGCTCCACAGAAGCTCTTTCGGGAATCTCAATTCATCACCATTCACACCCCATTCACCAAAGAGACCGAGGGACTACTGGACGACGCTGCCTTTAAAATGATGAAACGGGGAGTGCGCATCGTTAACTGTGCCAGAGGGGGGATCATCGATGAGACGGCCCTTTACGAGGCTATAAAGAAAAAGAAAGTAGCGGGGGCAGCCCTGGATGTTTTCTCGCAGGAGCCGCCGGTGGACAACCCACTTCTTGCCTTACCCCAGGTCATAGCTACGCCCCACCTGGGCGCTTCCAGCGAACAGGCCCAGAAGAATGTGGCCGTAGCCATTGCTGAACAGATGGTGGATTACCTGCAAAAAGGGTTGATCAGAAACGCGGTAAATATGCCATCCATGAGCCCCAAGATGATTGAACAGATACAACCCTACATGCGACTGGCAGAACGACTGGGGCACTTCCTCTCCATGTATTTTCAGGGCAGCGTACGTCACCTCAAGATCAGCTATGGGGGTGATCTGCGAGAATTGGAGTTGGCACCGGTAACCAATGCGGCCCAGAAGGGATTTCTAGAGCGAGCCCTGGCCGAAGAGGTTAATCTGGTAAATGCGCCTGTTATCATGCGGGATAGAGGAATCCAAGTAGAGGTGGCCACCACTTCCGAAGTGCGAGGATATGCAGGGTTGATTACCCTAGCAGTGGTCACCGACAAAGGGCAATTTAGAGTTGCCGGAACGGTTTTCCCGACACCTGAATGTCGGATTGTCGGCATAGATGACTATCGGGTGGAAGCTTCCTTGGAGGGACGTTTGCTGCTGATCTCCAATCACGACCGTCCCGGTGTCATTGGCTTTATTGGTACGACTCTGGGTGATCATCAGGTCAACATTGCCGACATGCATCTGAGCCGAATTCGCAGCAAGGGAACGGCCATCTGTCTGGTTACCATTGACCATCCTGTTAGCTCTGCCGTACTCCAGGCCCTGAAGGAATATGAGGACATCATCGAGGTAACTGAAATAGAGGTGTAGGTCAAATCGTTGAGGAATAAATCTTCTCTTCACTTCGTCATAAAGCCATATAGCTTCGACGTGATTTGGGGCATAGAGCATAGGGCATGGAGCATGGAGCATGGAGCATGGAGCATGGGGCATGGAGCATGGAGCATGGGGCATGGAGCATGGAGCATGGAGTAAAGACATGATGTGAGATGTGAGATGTGGGATGTGAGACGTGGAATACCGCTTACTGCTTACTGCTCACTGCTTACCCTTTTTCCTGACACCCGAAACCTGAAACCTTTCATACCTCAATCCACAATCTAAAATCACACCGATTTCTGACTTCTTATTAGCCTTTACTCCATCCCACTCTCAGGGCCGAGACCACTGCCAGTACGTATGCCATAACCGCCAAAGCCAAAACCAGTCGGAAGCCCAATGACATTGCCAATAATACAGTGAGCGGGGCGGCGGCTACAGAAGCAAAGCCGTTTATGCCCCAGGCCCAGGGAAGCAGCCCTGGTGACCATTTCTCCAGAAGCAGCATACCTGCCGGAAACGGCCAGCCCATGAGAAAAGCCAATGGTGCCAGGAGAATAAGAACAAGCAGGAAGCGGCCGGGGGTATGCCAGGTGGAGACAGTAGCAAGAAGAGCATGGCTCAGCCAAAGGACCAAAGGGGCAACCAGGGCAATGCCGATCCCGGCAACGACGATCGCCTGGAGCGGTGAACGCGTCCATTGCCGGCTACAGAGGCTGCCGCAGCCTGAAAAAAAGAGAAAGCCGCTCAGCACCACCGCCACCGCTAGCAAGGGATCACCCATGAGCAGAGTAAAGCGCTGCATCAAGCTCATCTCCAGGGCCAGAAAGCCCAAGCCGAGCAAGAGGAAATAGCAAAAGGCCAGCCCGCGACCGGGGGGCGTACTGCTCTGTCGAGCCCAAAAAAAGAGAGGAATCAGGAGAAGAAGTGCGGCCGCTCCCACAATTTGTCCAAAGGAAATGAGCAAAACGACGTAGCCCAGCTCGAGACGCTGGAACCAGTGCTGACCGTGACTACGGATGAAGCGGGGCAAAGAGCGCCAGCGAAAAAAGTCGAAAAAATAGGGCCGATCATCAGTGGCAGGGCGTATGTTGAAGGCCCAATCCTCAAAAAATTCATCTCGCTCAGAGGAGAAGATTTTGCTGGCTGCAAGCTGAAAGAAGGACCCTTTGAACCCTTCAGGTCCGGCGAGCTGATTGAAGGGTTTTCTCCTGCTGGGGTCAAATCCGGAAAGAGTGTCAATGTCCAGCCAGAGTCTGTCACTGATTTCGATGATTTTTTGAACCTGTGCCGAACGGAAAGGCTCGCGGGCAGCGAGGGTGCAGACGGCCAGATGGTTCCTCAATTGGACCAGACGGTCCATTGCATCGTTGAGTCCTATTTTTTTCATAGAATCTGCCAAGGTGGCGAGAATCTTGATATTATCTCTGGGTGGTGATTGCAGGCCCCTGGTGATGGTTATGAGACCCGTGGCAGTAAGGTGTTCCAAACAGCGAGCCATCCCCTCCACAGTGAA
>JAJDNL010000131.1 GCA_022340745.1 Deltaproteobacteria bacterium | reverse complement strand
AAGATTGTAGATTTAAGATTGCAGATTGTAGATTTAAGATTGAGGAAGGGCGCAGGGTACAAGGTGCACGGTACAGGGACAGACGACAGAAGGCAGAGGGAAGGTGATTTCGGATTGCGAAATGCGAATTTGAGATAAATGAGGTTTTAGATTCTCTGTCTGTTTTTCCTGACACCTGAAACCTGACACCTGAAACCCACCGCCTGTCTCCTGAATTCTGGATTCTGACTCCTGAATTCTTGGAGTGATCACTAAAGCATGTGACTCACCCTGTCGATCATTTATCTCGCCAAATCTCCACTATGGTTAAATCGTCATTTACAGCCGCATTTCCCCGCCAGCCACGTATGATTTTTAATAGTCCCTCACCCCAGGGAGGCCCTGTTGAATTCTTTATATAGTCAACCAGGCGATCACCGCCAAACAGCTCATGATTTTCATTCTCTGCCTCGATAATGCCATCGGTAAAAAAGAGAATCGATTCTCCAGGAGATAGTGAAATTTCCTGTTTGTCGTAATGAGCATCCGGGGTGACGCCCAATGACATTCCTTCAAATTGCGGTAGATCTACAATAGCACCTTCTGCGATCCACAATGGCGGTGGATGCCCCCCCAGCGTAAGTTGCATTTTCCCGCTCGCGGGCCAATATCTGGCAAGGGCAATGGTGGCAAAAAAGCCTTCTTCGGACGCCAGGTCATACAGGCTTTTGTTCGCGGCTTCCAGAAGCTTTTCCACCTCAGTTTGAAGTAAAGCTTCGCTGTGGATTTTGGTGGAAAGTGCCGCCATAATCAGCGCTGCAGCAAGTCCTTTACCGGCAACGTCAGCCACATAAACCAGCCAGCTTTCATCCGACATAGGGATCACATCGTATAAATCACCGCCAACAGAAGCTGCCGGCTCCGAAACAGCCCACAGATGGCTTCCATCGCCCATAGCTGGAAGCTCTGGCCAGAAGAGTTTCTGGATCTGGGCCGCGGCCTTAAGTTCGGCTCGAAACCTTTCCTGCTCCACGCGTGCTTCGAGAAGCTTCGAGCGGGTTATGGCTACAGCGGCCAAGTCTGCGAAGCTTTCCAAAAGTCCGAGATCATGCTCTTCGAAAAAGGGTTTGTCCTTGGAGTTGAGAACATTGAGCACTCCCAGCAGCTCTTGCCGATGAATAAGAGGAACGCAGAGCATGGTTCGAGTGGAAAACCCGGTCTTTTTGTCTGCCTGCTTGGAAAATCTGGGGTCCTTTTGTGCATCTTTTATGATGACTGGCTCACGGTTTTGGGCAACCCAACCAGCTATTCCTTCACCCATATTGAGCTTTACGGAGCTCTTGAGGATGTCCTGCTCCTTATCTCCCACCACATCGTCTTTGATGGAGGCAAACTCAAGTTTATTCAGTTTTGGATTGTAGAGCATGAGCGAAGCAGCTTCTGATTCCATCACGTCCTTGGTCAGATCGAGAAGCCTCGGAAAGAGCCCCTCAAGCAATTCGATCTCCGCCAGGGAGTGGTTGGCCTCAGTTAGCTTCTTGAGGCGGCTGGAAACTGTTGCAATATAGGGCTCGCAGGCCTCTTGGTTCATGACAAAACCTTTAACCGCCCGAAAATGGCAGATGCTAAAAAATACTCGGGTACCGGCTGGAAAGAGGTACCACGTAATAAGGTTATGATTTATAGTAACCACGGAGAAGCCGAAATTCCACACTTTTCTGATAGGATTTAGATTTCCATAGCCTAGCACTTGACCACAGGGGGCACCAAGATCACAAAGGAACGAACGGTCCTTAAGCCACACTGTCCTGGAATTTGATCCGTCACCAATTATTGGGGCATGGGTAAGTAATCGGGCATGTTATAATGATAATATTACTGGAGGTGGAGAGATGAAAATCGAAATCATAGATGGCGTGGAAATTGACATCAGTGGCCCGCTGCGGAAACTCCGTCTTAAAGACGGCTGGTACGTTGTAGGCGAAGGGAGCCTCGACACCGTGGATAGTGAGGAGGAGGCTGAGCTACTAATCCAACATCTCACAACCCAGTAGATGGAGCAAGAATGATAGAGTCGAGATTTCCGATCCATTGTCCCTAAGGCGACGACTTCTTGAAGCTAATCGAAATGCCCTGTTGGCTGGACTTGTCTATTGTGGTCTCGAAATTAGGTAAGCTTAGCACATAGTCGAGAAACCTTTTGATGCCTCTATCAGACCTCCAAGAAACATTATGTGCAGTAAAACGGCCGCCAACTACAAGTTTTGGAGCTAAGGCTACGAAATAATTTTTATACCACCCTTTGTCCGCATCACAAAAAACAAAATCAAACGGACCTTCCAATTTTTTAACGAGTTCATGGGCATCAGCAAGCCGTGCATCAATATATTCGCTGAGTCCGGCTTCTTTAAAGTTCTCCAGAGCCTCTTTATACCGGCCTTCATGTATTTCGATCGTAATAAGTTTTCCACCGGTTTTACTTAATGCCCATGCCATCCAAATCGCCGAGAGCCCTGTGGAGGTGCCAATATCGACTGCTTTTTTATAATTATTCTGTATGATGAGATCATATAATACCTTCCCATCAACTTCGGGAATATTCCAGTCCACCCATTGACCTCTATGGCTTTCCAGAAACCTTCTTACTCTCGTATCAAGATTCATATTTATTTTCTCTTCTTTACCAAGTGCTGGATTTGTAAGAAGACTTGAAAAGAATATACAAGAAATGAAAAAATATCCGATGTTAAATCTTCCTCTCATTTGACCCTCTTTACGTTGTGAGCTCATCTTGAAATTTTATAAAAACTCCAATGCAGTTAACTCCGCACTTTCTGAGCTTGAACCAGGATATTGTAGCTTGGTCTTAGAAGGAAAAGTGGGGATGAAAGTGTGTCATATAAACTTTGAGTGAACTCATCCTCAAAGGTTTGTGCGCCTTGGCAGGGCTGACCGAAATGAATTAGCGTCGGATTGACTGGGCAACGTCATTGAGACGTTCGCGTACAGAGATCAGGTACCGGGCCATCTTGCCACGGTGGTCCGCCATAATCGAGTCATGGGAGCCCCTGAGCACGATTGGGGGGTCAAAGGTGCATATTTGCTGCAGATCCCGCATGGCAATGCGAATATTTTCAGCCCCGCCTTTCTCCGCAATCTCAGGATAAAGGTGAAAAAGGACCGTCAAGAAGTCGCGCAGAACCAGCGCGACCCCCTGGGTGTAGTAAATCCGGTCGTCCAGTTCGAAATAGGGTACCTCGGCGTTGGTCTGTACCAGCAATCCCAGGGGCTGATCGAGAAATTGTTTGCCGGTGATGTACACCAGCAGGTCGTACATGTCGTCCGAGCGCATATTGAACACCGCCCTATTTGCGAGAAGATCGGCTTCATACTTTTTCAGTGAGGCGATGCCCTTGCGGTATTCTTTTTCCGTTGACGGAAACCACCAGCTGTCTTCTGTGAACGCAAAGCGTTTTTCCCTGGCTTCCTTCAGTTGTGGGTTTTCGGCATCCGCCGAACCGTATTTGGCCAGGTGGGTGGGGTAAAAGTTCACCAGCATTCTGGTGGCAAAAATGGTGCCGCGCTGGCGGTTGGCGCGGTTGTCCAACCAGCTGGTGGGTGAGATCCACAAGTCGTTCACCGACCAGCCTAAACGGGAAGACATTTCCTCCTGGAGACGATTCCTTATGGCTGCGGACAAAGCAGCCCCTTTGCTTTGCTCATCTGATTCCGGTGTCGTTTGGTTGAGGACGCTTTGAACAGCACTGTCGAGTTCCGGGAATCGCGCTGGGTCGACCAGGGTATATCCGCGGTAAACCAGCCAGTAAATACCAACCGTCAGCGGCCAAAAAAGCAACAAGACCAGCAGCACCAGAATTATCCGCTTGCCCAAGGATGTCAGTTTTGACCCCTTTTTTGGAGATCCCTTCGAATCTGTCGTTTCCATTTTGTCCAAACCCTCTTTTCGAACCGCAGTAATAAGTTCCCCGTAGGGGTCAGCTACCTATCGTTGTCCTCAGAGTCAAAATATAGCGCATAGGCCGTGATACATTAGAATTCATTAAAAGCATAAGTACGCAGACGCAGATGGTCAATGCCGCCAATCCAATTCGAGAAAATATCTGTCCTGTTCCATTTATTTTGGCTGAAAGTTAAATATTATAGCATAACAGATAGATGGGACTGACTCTGTTCAGGACAAAATTATGAAATCATTCCAATCATAATAAAATATGTTGTGATTAAGAAGTTGGAATTTTTTGCCTAGACTTAAAATCGGTAAGGATTGAAGGTATGAAAGGGAGATGTGACTTTTCGGTTGATGAATTATGCAGACGCCCTTCGATCACTATCGAAATTTAGATTACATCCCTTAGTTCACACTCGGCCTAAATTTAAACTACTACAAGATGTTGAAAAGAAAAAAGCGGAGCCAGGGACTCCGCAATTTCGCAGTCTAAACCAAGATATTGTAGTTTGGTCTCAAGAGGAAAAGTGGGGATTAAAGTATGTAATATGAAGTTATTGTCGCGTCTTCCTATTTGAATTTTGAGACATTACCATCCACTAGTCCCCCAGGTTCTATTGATAAGGTCCTGTATGATATGTCTCCTTTCACTTTCCCCGTGCGGAAAAAAGTTAATCTGCCCCTGCAAACCATTTCACCTTCGAAGTTTCCTGCCACGTTTACTGCCTCGGCTTCAACACTCGCATCAACATTACCATCTTCCATAATCTCTAGGGAACCACACTTTATAGTCCCTTTTACAGAACCGTCTATTATTAGGTTTCCTTCTGCTTCAATGCGTCCTTCAAGTTTACTTCCTGCTGAAATGACGGTAGTCTCAACCGGTTTGATTGGATTTTTGTAAAGCTTTCTTTTTGCTGGTTTGGTTATGTGCTTGTTGCGTTTTTCATTTCCTTTCTGCCACATTGTCATTCCTCTTCTTTGAGTATAAGAAGACCATTTCGTAACAGTCATTGTAGGCTGCAAAGTCTATGCCTGATTCATGTGCTCAGGTAGGAAATATGGAGGGGTGGCAAACAGGGGATTAATAGGCCTTGCCGAGCATTTCCCTGCGCTGAAAGTCATCGCACAGGCTGCATACTGCCTCGGCTTCCTTTGGCAAGAGCTCAGTATATGTATCCAGGAGCTCCAAGGACAGCTGGCCAACCAGGGTCTTTAAAGGTTCGCACAATGGGTAATACTTGCAATTTTCTGGTTTCCTGCGTTTTTTCATGAAGGCTTCACTCGTAATGCCTGAGCCTTTGACTCGATTTGGCTTCAGGCGATTTTAACAATGCAAGGCCTGTACCAACAAAAAAGCGGAGCCAGGGACTCCGCATTTTCTTAGTCTAAACCAAGATATTGTAGCCTGGTCTCAAGAGGAAAAGTGTGCATTAAAGTGTGTAATCCACACTCTTGCATTTGCAGAATTGCCCGCCTGAGTCCTATGGCTCACTGTGGAGCGCTTGTTATGGACAGTCCTAAACCTTGTAGATTTGGGTGATTGATTAACAGTAGGCATCAGTGTTATAAAGTAAGGATACACTTGAATATCTATCAAAAACTGGGAAGCGTTCAATTTTTTTGAGATAAATCCGAATTACCCATTAACTTTTTGTGGAGGAGATAATGCCGATTTACGAATATGAGTGTAAAGACTGTTCTCACATCTTTGAAGTGCTCCTGGTGTCTACCAGTGATCCAGCCCCACAATGCCCCGAATGCCAGTGTACGGATGTATCGAAACTGATCTCTTCATCCACCATGAGAAAGCAAGAAGAGTATACCGGTGTGGGGGGTATACTTGATCCTACCATCGGCCCGTCTTTTCGTTTTCCTGGCTCATAGAGTTGATAAAACCCTCCTCGATTCGGGGACGCAAGTAAAAAAGTTACTGTAAGGGCTTAAAGAAAGGGCGGCGTTTCAGATTGATTTGAAACGCCGCCCTCGTATGTTGCTAATAGCCTCCGTGAGCGTTCAAAACATCCGCCAATTCGTGGCAGTTATCGCTTCCTGATCATCCGATTTGCAGTGCAGAATACGCGTCAGAAGCCCTCGAAGACGTTTATGCTACGATCAGGCGAGGTCGAAGCGGTCAAGGTTCATTACCTTGTTCCACACCGCTACAAAGTCGTGCAGGAACTTCTCCTGGGAGTCCTCACATCCGTAGACTTCCGCCAAGGCCCGGAGTTGGGAGTTCGAACCGAAGATGAGGTCGACACGGGTGCCGGTCCACTTGAGATCGCCCGTTGCGCGATCAAGACCCTCGAACACGTCTTCGTCTTCCGAGGTTGCCTTCCACGTCGTGCTCATGTCGAGCAGATTCACGAAGAAGTCATTGGTGAGCGTCTCTGGTCGCTTGGTGAAGACGCCGTGTTGGGACTGTCCGAAGTTGGCATTCAAGACGCGCATACCGCCAACGAGAACCGTCATCTCAGGAGCGGTTAGGGTCAGCAATTGCGCCCGATCAAGCAGCAGTTCCTCTGCCGAGACGGCGTATTTTTTCTTTTGGTAGTTACGGAACCCGTCTGCAGCCGGTTTGAGTACGGCAAATGCCTCCACGTCGGTTTGCTCCTGCGACGCATCCGTGCGTCCCGGCGAGAAGGGAACGGTCACATCGTGACCGGCCTTCTTCGCAGCCTGCTCGACACCTGCGCATCCGCCCAGGACGATCAGGTCAGCGAGCGACACCTTCTTGCCGCCGGACTGTGCGCTGTTGAATTCCGCCTGGATTCCCTCGAGAGTCTGCAGCACCTTTTTCAGTTGGGCCGGCTCGCTGACCTCCCAATCCCTCTGCGGGGAAAGACGGATGCGCGCCCCGTTCGCACCGCCGCGCTTGTCGGAGCCACGGAACGTGGATGCAGACGACCAGGCGGTCGAGACCAGTTCCGGGATCGACAGGCCCGAGGCAAGGATCTTGCCCTTGAGGTCTGCGATGTCTTGGGCGTCGATCAGTTCATGATCCACTGCGGGCACCGGGTCTTGCCAGATCAGTTCCTCCGCCGGGACCTCCGGACCGAGATAGCGCGAGCGAGGGCCCATGTCGCGGTGGGTCAGCTTGAACCACGCCCGGGCGAAGGCATCTGCGAATTCCTCGGGGTTCTTCAGGTAGCGCCGCGCGATCGGCTCGTAGATCGGGTCGAACTTCAGCGAGAGGTCCGCCGTGGTCATCATCGGCCGATGCTTCTTCGACGGATCGTGCGCGTCAACGATCATGTCCCTTTCGTCTACGTCTTTGGCCAGCCATTGGTGTGCACCGGCCGGGCTTTTGACCAGTTCCCAATCGTATTTGAACAGCACCCTCAGATAGCCCGAGTCCCATTTGGTCGGGTTCGGTTTCCAGGCGCCCTCGATGCCGCTGCTGATCGTATCGCCGCCTTTGCCGCTGCCGAAGCTGCTCTTCCAGCCGAGGCCCTGCTCTTCGATGGGGGCGGCTTCGGGTTCGGGACCCACATGCGCCGCATCACCAGCGCCATGGCATTTGCCGAAGGTGTGGCCACCGGCGGTGAGCGCAACCGTCTCTTCGTCGTTCATAGCCATGCGGGCGAAGGTCTCGCGGACGTCACGGCCGGATGCGACCGGGTCCGGATTGCCGTCCGGGCCTTCCGGGTTCACGTAGATCAGACCCATCTGCACGGCGGCGAGGGGATTTTCGAGGTCCCGGTCGCCACTGTAACGGCTCTTGGGCTTGTCGCTCGTAGCCAGCCATGCCTCTTCGGCACCCCAGTAGATGTCCTCCTCCGGCTCCCAGATGTCCTCGCGCCCGCCCGCGAAGCCGAAGGTCTTGAATCCCATCGATTCCAGGGCGCAGTTGCCGGCGAGGATCATAAGATCGGCCCAGGAGATCTTGCTGCCGTATTTCTGCTTGATTGGCCAGAGCAGCCGGCGCGCCTTGTCTAGGTTCACGTTGTCCGGCCAACTGTT
>JAJDNL010000087.1 GCA_022340745.1 Deltaproteobacteria bacterium | reverse complement strand
AGTGATCCTGGAGCCGGATCTGGAATATAGCGCCGGGAGCCTTGGCGAGCTCAATCGGATACGCTGGGCCGGCTATTTGCTCAATGGCGGAGATGGATTGTCCGAGACGGACTGTTTGGATCCGGATAGCTCCTCAGCTCTTGAAAAAGCCGAACTGTTCCTGCTGAGGGTAAGGAATCATTTGCAGCTTTTGCGGGAACGGCACGAAACCCAATTGCAGTATGAGGCTCAACAGCAAGTGGCTCTGCGTTTGGGCTACCAGGATCAAGGGGATTTCCTCGCCGTCGAAATCATGATGAAGGAGTTGGAAGGCCATTTTTATGAGGTCCGGTTAGTAGCCAATCGCTTCAGGGAGTTATTGCGGGAGTGGGTGCTGGCCGCGGAAAAGGAAAAAGAAGAGCCAACCACGAAGAAGGTGGCGTCTGGCATGTGGGTGGAACGCGGCAGGCTCATGATCGACAGCCAGACTCTGGCGAGCGATGGTGCGGGAGTGTTGGCTCTCTTCACCCAGGCAGTCCACCTGGATGTGTCTCTGGGTGCGGAAGCGTATCAGTGGGCCAAGAGTCAGGCTCACCACCTTCCCGGAGACTTGGAAGGTACGTCTGCATTGCGGGATTGGTTTTTTGAGATTATTCGGGAAGAAAACTCCAGGATCAGAACTCTCAGAGCCCTTTATGGTACGGAAGTGCTTCCAGCCCTCATCCCCGAGCTTCGTGAAGTCCATGCACTGGTCCAACATGATGCCTTTCACCTTCACCCTGTGCACGAGCATCACCTCAGAACGTTTGCCGAGCTCAAGAAACTGTTTCGGGGGGAACATGATGAGGACTTTCCACAGGTTCCGGAATGGCTCGAGGGTATAAGAAATAGAGAGATTCTTTTACTTGCAGGGTTGATTCACGACGTGGGCAAGAGCGGAGGCCACGGCCATGCCCGCAGGGGAGGTGAGATGGTCCTGCTCATCGGAGATCGTCTCGGTCTCAGCACTGAGGACAAGGAACTTCTTAGCTTCCTGGTGGCCAACCATGTGCTTCTCACCGACAATGCGGCGCGTCGAGATATAGATGATGAACAGATGCTTCAACATTGTGCTAGTGTCATTGGTTCGGTGGAGCGTCTCAGAATGCTCGCCCTCCACTCTTTTGCAGATCTTCGCGCTACCGGTCCTCAGGCCTGGGAATTCTGGCAAGACCTGCCCATACTAGAACTCTATCAGTGTTTGTTGCACCGTTTAGAGAGGGGAGATCCTGATGTGAGGGCGGCGGCGGCCAGGCTCCTCTCTTTAAAACGCGAGGTGGGGGAGTTGCTGGCTAGTGAGATGACCAAAGAAGAGCTGGATCAGCACTTCAAGCAGTTTCCCTCCCGTTATCTCGTTTCGGCAACATCCGAGGAGGTGGTAAACCAATACAGGCTGGAGCGGCAACTGGAAAAGGCGGTTTTGTCCTGGCAGGTGGAAGAAAAGGATTCCATCTGGGAGCTTACCCTGATGAGCAGACAGCCTCTCGGTTTGCTGGTCAGGGCAGCGGGAATACTCACTTTGAATCAACTGGACATCCGCAAAGCCAAAACTCATACCAAGAAAAACGGTGTCGCCTTCCAGACCTTCGAGGTGGCCGCGCTGAAGCCCGTAACGGAGATTTCGTGGGAGCAGGTGATGGCTGACCTGGAGAAGACCTTACAGGGGAGACTTGCTCTGGATTACAGGCTTGCTCTGCTAGCTGCCAAGCAGAAAAGAAAAAGCAAGTGGGCACCTGCAAAGCCTGATGAAGTTGTTGTGGACAATCACTCATCCGATCACTACACCATCATCGAAGTCTATACCACCGACCGCCCAGGTTTGCTGTATTCCATTACCCGCACCATGCTGGATCTGCATTTGCAGGTTTTCCTGGCCAAAATCTCCACCAGGATGGATCAGGTGGCCGACATCTTCTACGTGCTAAACCAGGAAGGGCAGCGGATTGAGGACCCCGAGCACGCCGAAGAAATCAAAAACGCGTTACTATTCAGTTTGCAATAAATAAATGGTACAAAGTGCAGGGCGAGAACAAGAGAAATTAACCACGGAGTCACACGGATGGCCACGGATATAAGATAGAACCACGAAGGGCACGAAGCCCACGAAGTGATAAGAGCTTAATTTGTGAGACAGGATGGACAGGATCAACAGGATAAGACAAGGAATAGTTATAAGGTCGATGTGAGGATCGCTTAAGAGTTAATGAAAAGCCCTTGAGGACGAAAGTAAGCTAGCTTGCTTTCGTCCTCAAGGGCTTTCTCATTTGTCCCGATGGAGTCCATCGGGACACCCCGTTTCGCGGGGATTCCTTAAGCGATCCTTCTCTCGGCGCCCTTGGCGGATCGTTCTATTATCCGTGAATATCTGTGTGTCGCCGCAGGCGACCAGTGCCTGAATATTTTTATCTCCGTGATCTCTGTGTCTCCGTGGTAAACTTTCTCTCTGCGTTTGTCTGCGTGGGTCTGCGGTTAATTATGCTCAGCCTTGGTCAATGAGGGCGGCTAGGTAGCCGGCGCCAAAGCCGTTGTCTATATTCACCACGGCTATTCCCGGAGCGCAGGCGTTGAGCATGGCCATCAGTGCGGCCAACCCCTTGAAGGAAGCACCATAGCCTACACTGGTGGGCACGGCAACAATTGGCTTCTCCACCATACCACCGACCACACTGGGCAGTGCGCCTTCCATACCGGCAACCACTACCAGCACACTGGCCTCCCGCATCTGGTGGAAATGATCTAGAAGGCGATGCAGCCCTGCCACCCCAACATCAAAAAGCCGCTCCACCCGGCTGCCTACCATTTCCGCAGTGATAGCTGCTTCCTCCGCTACCGGAATATCTGAGGTTCCAGCTGCTAGGACCAGAACAAGCCCGCGACCCTTCTCAGAGATCTCGTGCTGTCTCACAATAAGGGTGCGGGAGATATCATCATAAACTGCTTTGCTGATCCGTTTTTGTATGTCTTTTGCCTTGGCAGCCTCTACCCGGGTCACAAGCACGTCTGTTTCCTGGTCCAACATGGCTTCCATTATCGTTATAATCTGCTCGGCGCTTTTACCCTCGCCAAAGATCACCTCCGGAAAGCCACGCCGAAAAGTACGATGGTGATCCACCCGGGCAAAGCCGATGTCCTCGTAGGGCCACGAACGCAACTTTTCTACGATGGCATCCACATCGGTCCTGCCATCTTGTAAAGCTTGCAGCATTTCTCGAAGCTTTTCTTCGTTCATTGGCTCACTCCGTTCAAAAGGCATAGAGCATAGGGCATGGGGCATAGAGAAAGAAGTCAGAAGTCAGGAGCCAGGAGAAAAGAGAGATTCGCTTTCGGTTTTTTCATTCTGGATTCTGGCTCCTAGATTCTGGATTCTATAATTGCGGAATTTCCTCCCTATGCCCTATGCTTTCGGCCTTCGAGTACTTCTGTGATCAGTTCGGCTTGTCTAACCGCAATTTGATCTCGATCGCTTATTGCATTACGGCCATTGCTGCCCATAGCCTTCAGTGCATCTGGGTTAGAGAGAAAATATCTGAGTTTCGTCAAAAGCTCGTCTCGGTCTTGGACCATGATTCCACATCCCGCTGTCTCCAGCAATTCACTGGCCTCCAAAAAATTATCCATGTACGGCCCGTAAAAGACCGGTTTGCCCCAGGCAGCCGGCTCCAGAATGTTCTGTCCCCCCAGGGGTACCAGGCTGCCTCCACAAAAAATCAGGTCCCCTAACCCATAAAGGTCAAAAAGCCTGCCCACGCCGTCCACCAGAATTGTAGCAGTCGTTCTTTTTTCTGAACCATTCACCAGTGAACTGAGCCGTTGAAACTCGAGTCCATGTTGCTTCAACCAAGCCTCCAGACGACCCAAGCGATTGAGATGACGAGGGGCAAATATTCCCACAAGGTCAGTTTTTTCTCGAAGTAGCTCGTTATAGATCTCAGGCAGCCAAGAAAGTTCTTGATCTCTTATACTACCGGCAATGAGCACTGGTTGTCTTGATTTTAGCTGCAGTTTTCTCTTAAGATCTTTTGCCCTACTCGGATTCGCCTGTTCCACCAACCCAGCACCCTTCATGTTCCCCGTTACTTTGACCCTAGCCGCCGGAGCGCCAATGCCAATGACTCTCTTGGCGTCATTGCTCGAGACCATTGCCAGGGCAGAAAAATCTTCAAGTAAGGGCTTCATCAACGGCAAGATTTTTCTATACCGCCGGAACGATCCCTTTGAAATGCGGCCATTGATAAGCAGAGTTGAAATTCCGAGCCGGTGAGCCTCGCCAAGAAAATTGGGCCACAGCTCTGTTTCCAGGCAGACAATGATGTCGGGACTGATGTGCCTCAAGGCCCGGCGCACGGAAAAAATAAAATCCAAAGGGAAGTAGATGCAGGTCGCCCTGGGGGCCAGCCTTTGCTGGGCCAACTCATATCCATGAGGAGTAGTTGTGGAGACAATCAGTCCCAAGCTGGGCTGCACCTTGTCGAGAGCTCGGATCAGGGTGGAGGCCACCCCGACCTCACCTACTGAAACGGCATGGATCCAGAGCAAGGGTTTTTGCTGAAGAGAATGGATGATTTCTTGCGAATGAAAGCCAAGACGTTGTTTCAACCGCTCGGCCTTCTCTTCTGATAAGAACCGGCAGGCGACAAAGGCAAAGGGTGCCAAGGCCGCCTCCATGGGTAGCGTGGCGACATTATAGAGAATACGGGCAAAGTTCATTTTGGGCTCACTATGTTCGCCGCATGGGGCATGGAGCATAGAGCATAGAGTTTGAGGTTGGCCTCCGGCCTGGAGGGCCTACTGCCCGGAGGGAGGAGCGGCCTTCGACAGGCTCAGGCCTTGAGGTTGGAGGCAAAAGACATTACATCCCTTAAGTTCTTGCCTCAAACCTCTAACCTCCAACATTTTCTCTGAATCCTGACTCCTTGCTTTTAAATCCGCAATTCGCAATCCGCAATCCGCAATCTTTGATCCCAAATCAAAATCATCATTCTGAACTTTCAGGCCTGATAAGTATGCCCTTGTCTTCCAGGCTCCGATATTTGATGATACCTTGGGTGACTGCCTTGGCAACGGCCTCTTGAAATTCCGGCTTTTGTAATTGGGAAGCCTCCTCCAGGTGATTCAAGGATCCGAGTTCCAGCATTACAGCGGGCATGCGAGTTCTTCTGAGCAAATAAATATCCGCTGGAAGCACCCCACCCGAAGCCCAAGGAATTGACCAGAGCAGTTCTTCCTTCATTAGCGAGGCCAACATGCGGCTTTTCTCCCAATACGGTTCTTGTTCCTGGTCCCATGATCTATATGTATTCGAAGATGGCGCGGCAGTGGGTGGTGCGGTCGTTGGAGACCAGTAATATATGGAGAATCCTGTTGGGTCGGGCGTGAAGGTGGTGCCGAGATGCAGGCTAATAAATAGATCTCCATGGTTATGGTTGGCCAGTCCGGCCCGATCGTCCAGAGACACAGCCTGGTCATCTGTCCGGGTTAATTCAGCACGAACTTCTCCGGTCTCCTCTAGAGCTTGAACCAGTTTTTTGGCCAGAGCCATCGTTACATCTTTTTCGAGAAGGCCACTCGATCCCTTACTGCCGGTGTCTTTGCCACCATGGCCAGGATCCACGATGACTTTGTATATATGGTAGGTCGAATCGTTCTCGCCACGGCGAGGTTGATCCGACAAAAGATTTGCGCCAGGACTTTGGCCCAAGCTAGCATTCGGCCAAAAGCCTAGACACGCCGCTGTTAGGCCAATCAGTACCACATTTAGATACCAATGATTATTTCTCATTTTTCACACTTCCTCATTAACCGCAGACAGACACATGCCAGCTGATTTTATATTTTTTTACCACGGATATCCCGCCGTCGGCAGGACACACGGAAATTCACGGATCTGAAAGACTTAAAATATGACACATCCGCATGATGTTAGAATCGCTTAAGGGCTCAATGGGTAGCACTTGATGGTGTAAATAAGTTAACTTATTTACACCATCAGGGCTCCCCAGTACTCCCGATAGTCTCCTATCGGGAGCCTCGCCTATTGGCGGGGTACCTTAAGCGATTCCAGCCTATCAACTAATAAGTATTTCCTTTCGTGCCTTCGTGTTTTCGTGATTCTAGCTAAAATCTTCTCCGTGTAAGTCCGTGTCCCTCCGTGGTGATTCTTTTCTCTGTACTCTCTGTGTCTCCGTAGTAAATTCTAGCTCTGCGCTCTCGGCGTTCTCTGCGGTTCAATCCTTCTCGCTGCCTGCTGCTTGTTTCCAACTAGAGGTTGCTGACTTGAGTGAAAATCCTACCTTCAGATTTGATACATTGATGAAAAAAACGCCCATAATTACGAGCACTGCTAGGGTAAGAAAGTGGAGCAAGATAGCGTAGGCAAGAGCAATGTCTTTCCCCACCCCAAACAAGCCGAGAGCCACCACGCAGGCGTAGTGATAGTTGCCTATGAAACCTGGTGCTGCGGGAAGGGCAATGCCGATACAGGTCAACACCAGAACGGTAATCCCTGCCAGCAACCCCAATTGTAAGTCCATGGAGCGAAACAGAACCAACATGCTAGCGAGCGCGGCAGCCCAAATCACTGAGGTCAGCGCCAGGATTGTCAAAAGCCTTTGAAGACTGGTCACTGCTTGCATGCCACTATAGAAAGTTTCTGCAATGCGGGTCAAGAAGTCTGACAGAGATGCGGGCAGAATCAGTGAAGCAACCTGGAGGAACCTCTGGCGAAACCCTGGGAGTGAGCCGAGCAGCACAAGCAAGACAGCAGCAAGGAGTATGAAGACGAAACCTTTGAATGAAGAAAGTATCAAGCTTGGCAACCGGAGTGCAGGAAGACAGATCGCCAAAAGAACTACAAGAAAGATGG
>JAJDNL010000077.1 GCA_022340745.1 Deltaproteobacteria bacterium | reverse complement strand
GTTGGAATTCGAGAGATGGCTCACCTGGAAGCAGAACAGCTAAAGATCGCAATGCTCAGCGTCCATTCAAGCCCAATAGGAGAGTTGGGGGCTAAAGACACGGGCGGTATGAGTGTTTACGTCCGAGAGCTTGCCAAGGAACTGGGAGCCCGCGGTCATTTGGTGGACATCTATACCCGGCTAATAGGTTCCAGACAAAATCAAATAGCTGACCTCTGCGACAACGTCCGGCTTATACATCTAGAAGCCGGAGGGAACGGTCAGATGCACAAATTGGCTCTTTACGGTCATCTGGATGAATTCTTCAAAGAGCTGGCGGCATTCAGAAACCGCACCTCTCATGACTATGATCTCATACACAGTCACTACTGGCTGTCGGGCAGGGTAGGGAGCTGGGCCCAGGAACACTGGAAAGTTCCTCACGTTTTCATGTTTCATACTATTGGTGCGGTAAAGAACAGCACAGCTGGATCTGAGAAAGAACCCGAACTTCGCACGGCCATTGAAAAACATTTGGCCCAAAAGTGCGACCGTATACTTGTCGCAACTGACAGAGAAAAAGACCATCTGGTGCAACACTATGGGGCAGGTGCTGAGACCATTGGCGTTGTACCCTGTGGCGTAAACTTGGATCTTTTTCGTCCTTTAGACAAAGCTGTGGCCCGGCGACAGTTGGGTCTGGCTCAAGATGAGTCGATCGTGTTGTATGTCGGCAGGTTCGCACCGGTGAAGGGAATAGAAAGATTGATGGAA
The DNA here is from genome assembly GCA_022340745.1 of Deltaproteobacteria bacterium. Taxonomy (GTDB): domain Bacteria; phylum Desulfobacterota; class Syntrophobacteria; order BM002; family BM002; genus BM002. The sequence continues at coordinate 9,926 of JAJDNL010000077.1, read as the reverse complement.
GCCATAGCCCTCCTCCAACATCATCAGCGGCCTCGATTGCTTATTGTAGGGGGCGATGGCGATGGCGCCCCGGAGTATAAAAGCTTCCGAAGCTTAGCTCGAAAATTGTTTATTGAGGATTCGGTAACGTTTATAGGTAGGATAGAACACGATAGACTGCCACCATATTACAGTGCAGCAGATGTCTTGGCTGTGCCATCACACTACGAGAGCTTCGGGCTGGTTGCGCTGGAGTCCCTGGCTTCCGGAACGCCGGTGGTGGCAACCAAGGTCGGGGCTATGGAGAGTATCCTTAGAGAGGGAGAGACAGGTCATGTGGTGAACAATGGCTCTCCCCGGGCACTCGCAGACGCTATAGAAACATTTATCTCACGGACACACCCTCCATCGGCCGATGAGGTTCGGGCCTCAGTTTTCAAGTTTAGTTGGGCTAATGTGGCATCCGCGATGATTGACGAATACGCCACAGTGCTAAGTCGATTGTAGATTTTAGATTGTAGATTGTAGATTTTAACTTCCAGACTGACTCTAATTGTGACGTTTGACCTTCAGTATAAATAGAAGTTAGGGAGTATAGATGTGAGTGAAGCAGTCGACGTATTGGTTATAACAGCCCACCCTGATGACGCCGAGTTTGGCGTGGCAGGTACGGTGGCGCGCTGGACTAGAGAAGGAAAGCAAGTTGTCTACGTTGTTTGCACGAGCGGCGACAAAGGTACTAGTGACCGCACCATAACATCAGAGAAACTGGCTGAAATGCGTAAGAAGGAGCAAAAGGCTGCAGCAAAAGTCCTGGGAGTGAAAGAAGTAATATTTCTGGGATATCCGGATCAGGGGTTGGAGGATACGCCAGAGTTCCGCAAAGAGCTCGTTCGCGTGATAAGGATTTATCAGCCGAAAATTGTTGTTACCTCGGACCCTTATCGGCGCTACCTCTGGCATCGCGACCATCGCGTTGCCGGGCAGGTTACCCTGGACGCGGTATTCCCCTATTCCCGGGATCATCTTGCCTATCCTGATTTGTTAGAGGAAGGTCTAGAGCCTCATAATGTAGATGAAATATGGTTCTGGGCGGCTGAAGACATAAACCATCGCTCCGATATAACCGATACCTTTGATCTCAAGATCGCGGCGCTCCGCTGCCATGAAAGCCAGATACAAGGTTTCCCTGATCCCAACCCGGAAGGTTGGTTGAAAGAGCGATGCAGGAAAATGGCTGAAGGGGAGGATTTCGAGTTGGCAGAAGGCTTTCATCGGGTGAAGATTGGCTGGTAGCTATCGAATGGCGCACCTCGATTCTCTTGTTCTACCAGCCAATCTGTCATTAAGTCATTACGCTGCGCTGTCACTACGCAACGCTGTCATTAGGTTGTTAATTGAAAGGGGGCACTGCTATGAAACTAGAGGATCTTCAAGTCTATCAGCTTGCCATGAATGTCGGCGAGCGAGTCTGGGAAATCGTACTTGAGTGGGATTATTTCGCAAAAGATACAGTAGGTAAACAACTCGTCAAGGCTGCGGATTCGGTGGCAGCAAATCTCAGCGAAGGATGGGGAAGGTATTACTACAAGGAAAACAAGCAGTTCTGTTATTACAGTAGGGGCTCTCTCCAGGAAACATTAACCTGGCTAAGGAAGGCTCAGAACCGGGGCTTAATCGTGGTTGGCAGTTTTGAGTCTCTGATCAAAGACATAAACATTACGAGCGTGAAACTGAATAACTACATTAGTTCGATCGGAAAGAAACACACACAGTAAATAACTACCCATGACAGCGAAGCGTAATGACCACAAGTGACAGCGGAGCGTAATGACCTCGGTGATCAACTAAGCCCACCACGCTGCTACCCTAGACCGAACAGATGCTAAGACCGTAACCACTCGACATCTCCATGTAGCTTGGGGTCGTACGGGCGGGCGGAAAAAATCTCGTACTGCTGTTTTGCTTCCTTGATTGTGGTAGCCTCACCATGTCCAGGATACACCTGGGTGCCCTCCGGTAGTTCAAAAAGCTTTTCCGTGATTGATTCAACAAGCTGACGAAAGTCATCGGGTGATTGAGTTTTTCCCGGACCTCCAGGAAATAAGGTGTCCCCTGCAATGAGGTACTTGTCTGTGAGAAAGCACAAACTCCCCGGGGTGTGTCCCGGCGTGTGAAGAACTCTTAATTTAACATCTCCCATAGAAATCTCATCCCCATCATTGCAGAGTATGTCGGGTTCAAGGGGCAAATCGTAGGCATCTGCAAGATGTGAAGCAACAGGAACCTGCAGGGCGGTTTTTAGCTCGACCAGTCCACCGATATGATCAAAATGATCATGAGTCATCAGGATGTATTGTGGCTGAGTTTTCCGCAATTCCTCCACAACCATTCCTGTTTCACCCGGGGCATCGACCACCACACTCTCTTTTGTCTTTTGGCAGATGAGGATATATGAATTGGTTCCGAAAGGACCTAATGCGAGTCTGTTTATTTGAATGCGGTCGTTTTTAACTACTGTCGTCATTTTTTCTCCACTATCACTTCAAATGTCTAAAATGTCTAAAGTGTCTAAAATCTAAAATCAAAGAATCTAGAATCCAGTAGCCAGAATTAATAATTTCGCCTCTACCTCTTACAACAAATGACAGCGAAGCGTAGTGACTCAATGACGCCGCAGGCAGATGACCAAATAATCCAGTAGCAATGAGCCATGGGCTAGTTCGCGATTAGAAATTTCTTAACAACAGGCGAGCTAACTCGTTCTCCAATTCTTCCGCAGTTGTAAAAAGTATCCCGTGGAGTCCCAACTTTCGAGCCGCCTCCACGTGCTCTCTGGTATCGTCAATGAACACCGCTTCATCTGGCTTGGACCCCAACCGTTCCAGAGTCAACGTAAAGGCTTCGGGATCAGGTTTAGCTATTCCCTCATCCCCGGAGCAGAACACCACGTCAAATGGATGGAGCACATTCCAGTCGGCCAGCCACTGGGCGAGGCCTGGTGGTGAGTTGGAGAGTACGGCCAGTTTGTAATTGCCGTGAAGCCGGAGGATGAGATCCCGGACTTCCTCGTTGATCTCCTCATCCGCACGGTAACGATGGCGAAATGCGTCGACTTCATCGACGCTGTTCAGCCCAAGTTCAGGACCGATCTCGTACCAAAACTCTTCTACCGTTTTACTGCCGACCAAAGCCTCCTGCCACGCTTCGCTGTCGAACATGATGGAGTTAATCGTACCTGGCTTCAGCCCTAGTTCATCCTCGTAGCTGCGGAAGAGTGTAGAGGGTTTTTGAGCCGAGATGACTCGGCCGAAATCAAAGATAATGGCTTTTATCATATATGATTTTTTAGCTTGCGGGCTCTATCGACTGTCTCTTGGTTTCGTAACATCTCGTTGGAGGGCAAGATAATGAGAGGTCACTTCTTCCTCGTTTTTGATAGGGACTATCTTCCATTCCATGACAAACTCAGACCCATCTTTTCGGTAGTTAATAGCTTCACCATGGAAAAGCCTACCTTCAGATAGTGCTTGATTCAGCCGATCTAGTACGGCGCGATCGGTCTTCGGACCTTGCAGTATAGCTGGTGACGTGCCAACTATCTCGTCTAAGCTGTAGCCTGTGATTTCTGCAAAAGCATCGTTCACATAGACAACGGGATACCCTGGTTCGGCCTTGGTAATCATAACCCCATGGAAAGAGTGTTCCATTGCATTCTCGAGCATACGTTTCATCAGGTTTTGAAAGTGTGGGTCATGCTCGAATATGCTCATAAGGTCAAAAGAATTTTTCATGCCATATTCTCCTCGTTTCGTACCCATTGGCTAGTTTGACTACCAAATATGTAAAAATGGTAACCAACAAGTTTATTAGAGTCAAATGGAGTAGAAACAGGAGGTTCGGGGAATTAGATCTTTACTGGGATTTTCTTGCCCGACACTAAATAATCAGCCGTCTTCTCATGAGCACAATCGCCAGGATAAAAGTGCCAGCTGAGAAGAAAAACAGGTAGAGAAGACTCAGTAAGAGCTGACCCTCAAGTTTGCCCATGGCCAGAGCCCGCACTAGGGCGACAAGGTGTGTGAGTGGAAGAACTTGGGCCAGAACTTGAGCCCAGTGAGGTAGGGTCTCAAGGGGGAAGAAAGTGCCACTAAATAGGAACATGGGCGTGATGAAAAGAAAGATGGGAAAGTTGAATACCTCAATTTGGGGCACCAAGGCAGTAAAGCACATGGCCACAGAGCCGAAAACCAACCCTCCAAGAAAAGCAAGAGGTACGATTAAAAGGGCTTGGGGGTAGACGAGGAGTCTAAAAAAACTTATTACCGCCATCATGAGGATAGTTGCAATGAGAGATTTTACCGCGCCCCAGACAATTTCACCGGTGATGATCTCATCCAAGTTGAGGGGGGTAGCCATGATGGCATCGTAAGTCTTTTGGTAGTACATTCGCACGTATGAAGCGAAGGTGTTTTCAAAAAAGGCGTTATACATAATGTTTATTGCAATGAGTGCCGGTGCGATGTAGGCAACGTAGCTTACAGGTTCCCCTCGGTAAGAGATCTCCCGGACCAGTAGCCCCAATCCCGCTCCAAAAGCGAGTAGATACAGGACAGGCTCCAGGATTGGCGGTAAGAAACTTATCATCCACGTGCGCCGCAACACCTGGGAGTTTCGCTGCAATATGCGGCAAAATCTGGGTGATATCTGTGGTAGCCAGTTCATTTCCCTAACAGCCATTAATCTCTCAGTTCCCTTCCCGTAAGCTTGAGAAAGACGTCCTCGAGGGTGGCCATTCTCAGGCTACAGCCCCGATCGCAGAAGCCCTCTGAGATTTTGCCAAAAAGTGTCTCACCATCTCTGGTGTAGATGAGCAACCGATGGGAAAGCTCCTCGTGGTCCAGATCGCTCTCTTTCACAAACTTTAGAAGTGATTCACTAGGTGACTCAACCTCGATAACATTGACGCCAACATTTTGGTGGATCAAGTCGAGTGGTCCTCCCTCAACTAAGATACGGCCATGATCCATGATCACTAATCTGTCGCAAAGGTGTGCCGCCTCTTCCATATAGTGAGTGGTGAGGAGAATACCCAGTCCCTGAGCCTTTAGCTCTGCCAGTCGGGCCCACACCTGATGTCGGGATTGGGGATCTAGACCAGTAGTAGGCTCATCAAGAATAAGGAGTTCAGGTTTGTTGATAAGGGCGCGGGCAATAACCAGTCGCCGCTGCATACCACCGGAGAGCTCCAATATTTTAGCGTGCTCCTTGTGCTCCAAGCGCATGAAACGCAGCAATTCGGAGGCTCGCTGCCTGGCATTAGCTCGCGGTATGTCGAAATAGCTGGCAAAAGTGACCAAATTTTGAAAAACGGTGAGGTCTGGATCCAGATTATTTTCTTGCTGGCACACACCGCTTTTTGCCTTAATAAGCCGGGCGTGCTTCTGAATGTCCATGCCAAAGACTTTGAGAGTTCCGGAACTGACCGGGCTGAACCCGTAGATCATGCGAACGGTCGATGTTTTTCCGGCCCCGTTGGGACCGAGGATGCCGAAGCACTCTCCCCTGGACATGCGCAAAGATATACCATCTACTGCCTTCAAGCCATTAAAGGTTTTACAGAGATCTTTGGAAAAAATGAGAGGTTCAGGCATTTCTAGGTATGCAACATTAAGGTCAACTAGCCAATTCCCATCAGCAGTCGGACGAGATAAGCCAACAGTGCGGCAGCCGCCAATCCGCCGCACCACAGTATGACAAACCACAACCATTGCTGCTGCTTTTTAGTAAATGGTCTCATGGGATGCCTTACCCCTGAATAGGTAGTAACAATAGCCTACGTAAGCGAGTACCACGGGTAACATGAGGATCGTGCCGACCAAAAGCAGGGACTGGGATTCCGGCGCCGCTGCCGCCTGCCAAATTGTGATTTCAAAAGGGACTACATACGGCCAGATACTGATTCCCAGTCCGATGTATCCCATGAGGAAAAGGCCAACGCTCAAAAGAAAAGGACGATATTCTCGCTGCTTACGCAAATCACGCCAGATTATTACAAACATAGCAAGGGTCAGAAGGGGTATCGGTAGCAGCAGAAAAAAATTAGGCGAGCTAAACCACAAAGTTTTCACATCCGCGTTCATCAAAGGCATACACAAGCTCACCAACGCCATGAAAAGAGCAACGTAAAATAATACATAATGAGCGCATTTTCGCGCCCAGTCTTGGGTGGTTCCATCAGTTTTCATCACCACCCAGGTGGCGCCCAGCAGTGCATAGCCACACACCAGGGCAAAGCCCGTCATCACGCTGAAGGCATTCAGCCAGTCAAGAGCGCCACCAGCAAAGCTTCGGCCATCTACCTCAATCCCCTGCACCAGACCACCGAGAAACATGCCCTGCATGAAAGCGGCAACCAGAGAACCAAAGTGGAAGGAGTAATCCCACAGTCTTCTGGATTTACCTGTTGCTTTGTAGCGAAACTCAAAGGCAACCCCACGGAAAATCAGGCCGAGGAGCATGAGAATCACAGGAATGTAGAGAGCCGGCATCACAACGGCGTATGCCAGAGGAAAGGCTGCAAACAACCCGCCACCGCCAAGGACCAGCCAGGTCTCATTGCCGTCCCAAAAGGGCGCAATTGAGTTCATCATCCGGTCCCGGCACTGATCGGATGGAGCAAAAGGAAAAAGAATACCCACCCCGAGATCGAATCCATCCAGCAGTACGTAGAGGATAACGGCCGTGGCAATGATAACGAACCAGAGAATCGGTAAGTTCAGGAAACTCTCAAAACTAAACATCTTCTCCTCCTGTTTCCGATACCAGGTCTGTTACCAGGGGTGGTTCATCCACGCCATGGTCACCATAGGCTTCTCCCTCGGGGGTGGGGCCCTTGGCGATGAGGCGTAAAATGTAATAACTGCCTGCACCAAAAACAAACAGATAGGTAACAATAAACGCCAGTAGAGATAAAGCGATGTGTTGGCCCGCCACCGGTGAGACTGATTCCGCAGTGCGAATCACCCCCTGAACGACATACGGCTGCCGACCGATTTCGGTAACACACCATCCGGCGATCACGGCCATAAAACCTGCTGGTGTCAGAGCCATGCACCAAAATTGGAACCAGCGAGTGTCAAAAAGTCTTTTGCGGAAAAAAAGTACGACAGCGAATACCCCGGTCAATATCATCAATAAGCCGAGACCAACCATGATACGAAATGACCAGAATACCCAGGCGACGGGTGGGCGCTCGTCCTTGGGCCACTCTTTGAGCCCTTTGACTTCACCGTTAAGATCGTGGGTAAGAATCAGGCTGGACAATTTGGGAATTTCAATGGCGTATAGAGTCGTTTCTCCTTCTTGATCAGGCCAACCAAAGAGTTTCAAGGCGGCGCCGCGTTCGGTTTCCCAGATACTCTCAATGGCAGCTACCTTAGCCGGCTGATGTTTCAGGGTATTCAGCCCATGCAGGTCTCCGAGGATTAGCTGAAAGGGGGCCACAAAAACTGCCATGATCATGGCCATGCCGAGCATTACTCGAGCATGGCTGACATGAAGCTTACGCCAAAGATAATACGCACCAATTCCACCAACGACAAAGGCCGTGGTTAGGTAGGCAGCGGTGACCATATGCATGAAGCGGTAGGGGAAAGAAGGATTAAATATAATTTGCAGCCATTGGGATGGATAGAGGAGACCATATTCACCCAGGCGAAACCCTTGCGGCGTTTGCATCCAGCTGTTTACCGATAGAATCCAAAAGGCTGATACCAGGGTTCCACCAGCAACTATTAGCGTTGAGGCAAAATGCATCTTACGACTCACGCGGTTCCAGCCAAATAGCATGACGCCCAGGAAGGAAGCCTCCAGAAAAAAAGCCGTTAGCACCTCAAATCCCAGCAATGGGCCGACAATACTTCCTATCCTATCTGAAAATACTGACCAGTTGGTGCCGAATTGGAAAGACAAAACCACGCCTGAAACCACGCCCATACCGAAGGTGACAGCAAATATCTTTACCCACATACGGTAAATTTCTTGATATATGTCGTTACCGGTCTTGAGCCAGCGCCACTCAACCACGGCCAACCAGCTGGCAAGGCCAATGGTAAAGGCTGGAAACATAATGTGAAATGATACGGTAAAAGCGAACTGTATTCTTGCCAATAAGACAGGATCGAGACTCTCTAGCATTGTTATCCTTTCGGGTCAGTTAGGTTTGTGTTTGATTCTACAATATCTCCATCCAATGGCAAGAGGTAAGGGGAAAGATATCCGGGCTAGAGTCATTTCAGCGATTCTGCAGGAGCAAGCTTCGCTTGCGTTAAAATCTCGTTTCAAAAGCTCTCATCGCAACCAGCCTCCGGCCAGGAGGGGCCCACGACCCGGAGGGAGGTTGCTCCTACATTGCAAGATGTTATAAACTGAAAAACGATACATTTCCAGTACAAGGACCAGTAGAGCTCAGCTCACAGCGAGCTTCGCGTCATGTGCCTTCGGCGTCATTAGGTCATTAGGCTTCGCTGTCATTTGTTGTAATAGGGAGCGGTCAGTGGGAAGATTGCGAATTGCGGAATGAAGGTCGCAGAGCGCATGGCGCATAGCGCATAGCGAGAAAGGCGAGAAAGGCGGGAAAGGGATGAGAGGTCAGAGATCAGACGACAGATGAAAGATTCTATGCTCGTTTTTCCTGACACCTGATCCGCCTCCGGCGGAACACCTGAAACCTAAGTACTGGCTCCTGGATTCTGACTCCTGGATTCTGGATTCTTTGATTTCAGATTTTAGACACTTTAGCTCATCCTAACCATTCGAGAGGCAGCTAATGTCATCAGATATTGATATAAGAGACCCCGACTGGCTGCTGAGACGAATTCACAAGTTTCGCCAGGAAGTCCAACACGTAGAGCGGGAGTATCTTGAGCTGAGGACACTTTTGCGAGATGCGGAGGCCGCCCTCAGGGCAGATCCCGAGGACGGAGACATACGTGTTCGGGTCCATTATCTGAAAGGAAGGATGGAAGATCTCGAGAAACGGCATCCCTGGCTTGTTTCACGCAAGGCACCGGAGATAGCTTTTTGGGCCCCCCCGGCGGGATAATGAATGAGGTTTCAGGTTTCAGAGTTCAGGTGTCAGTCTTTCTGTTTCTTTTTGCTGACACCTGACACCCGACACCTGCTAACTGTATGCAACCATCTCTAGGGGTGACTCAGTCTGCAGTGATCGCGTTCTTTCCCTATAGGTTCAAAAATCTTCTTCGAATCTCCTCGACCCTTTTGCGATTTACTCCCAGATCTGAATAACCGGTCCTTGATGCCGACTTCACATCTATGACTTTTTTCTGATCATCAAACGAAAACTCCACATCATCTACGAAGCGGAAGAGGGCGGATGTGAAAGTCGCGTGGATGTATTTCATTTCAGCCGTGACAATCTCAGAACGTTTCATTGAATGAATGACAGAAATGAGCTTTTCTCTCGCTTCTTCAAGGGTGGTCTCATAGGCCAAGGGTGCCACATAGTGAGACTCGTCTTTGCTAAGGGACGAAACACAGTTGGGAGACTTTGGACAGGGTGAAAGCCTGTCGTCCGTTGCCTTCGTTTTTGTGGTTCCATTAACCGAGCACGCCGTCAAAAGAAAGGTCAAGGCAAGCATGAAGGAAATTCTCCTATTCATTGGTTGTCACCTCTACTTCGATTTCTCTCTCATCTCCCGCTGCCGCATGGGCATGCTATCGATGAGTGAAAAAATCTCACCAAGTTCCACTCCACCTTCTCTTCTTAGTTTTACACCACCGTCTTTGCCGATCAGCAGAACGGTGAGCCTGCCAGGCCGAATAGTGAAACTTTCTCTAAGATAATCACCTGCCCCTGTTTGCAAAGAGGATTCTCCCAATTTTATCTCTCCAGTTTCCAGAATGTGGAAGACCAGTAGATCACG
>JAJDNL010000060.1 GCA_022340745.1 Deltaproteobacteria bacterium | reverse complement strand
CTGCAGAAGATCAAGCCTGGATAAAGGGGCGCTCAGCCAGGAAATGGTTGAAACTCGAAGACGATTGATATCCTGGCAGAAAGGATAACACCGTGGAGTCCTTAAAAAGTAGCCTCAAAGGAGCGCTGGAAGCTGAATTGGCCCGCATTCCCCAGCCGTTTCGACACGGGTCTGTGATTCACCAGACAATCAAATGTTTTCTATACGCAATGGTAAAGGAGGCTGACCTTTGGCCGATTCCCGACTTCAAGCCTCCTCGGATGCGAGACGGTGGTTTCATAGATCTCATCGGCGTTGATTCCAGCAACGCGGTAAAATGTGCATTTGCTGTTGGCCCGGTGGTGGAGCTCAAGGCAGTAAAAAGCCTGGAAGCTCTCGAGCTAGAGGAGAAGTGGATCATAACCTATTCGACTCTTGCCAAAAAGGTGAAAGAGAGCACGTTTTTTCTCAAGCCGGGCATCGAGCACCTGCACCTCGACCAAAAGTGACCTTTAGCCCAGATTGTAGATTGAAGAATTTCATACGTTGCTCTCTACAATCTTCTTTAATCTCCATTCTAAAACTGGGAACCCGCCCGAAGGGTGGGAGTCCGAAGGACAAATCTAAAATCACTAGGCTTCATCACTCCGCGCGGTATCTCTCGTTTCATGCTCTGCGAGGGATCTCTTCCATGTGTTATGAAAAGGCTACCCCCCTCAATCTAGTCTGAGAGTAACAATGCGGCGAAATATAATTGCTACATTGGACACGCAAGTTGGACACTTTATGCTGTCCTCTACAGCTAACGTGGAAGAAAGGTTAGAAAATACGGAGCTTGTTAAAAAGTTAACAAGCTGAAAACAAAGGATTTTCCCCTTGACTTTGCTGAGTCTTTGTGGAATACAAAGGCAATACGCGCCCTATGTAGAAAAGTCTTTTCAAGGGTCTCAGTTCCACTTCCGCATCAAACTACAATCTGTACCGAATTTTCATACCTGCTCGACGAGTACGCGACAAATGACATACCACTTCAGTTGGGATGAAGGCAAACCTCTTAGGGCGCAGGCGCTGAAAAGGCGCTGGTGAAATAAAGAGTGAAGGGGGGTGATAAGAAGGTCCGTTAAGAGCAGGCAGCTCTTTGGGGTTGCCAGTCGGCTGGTACCATCTCCTTTGCCGTGCAGCATCTTTCATCCTCGAGTGACAGCTCATTCTGGTCTCGCAGATTGACTGCTCTGATTACAGTATTCATGAATATCGTTAGCGGTGGACCTGGCCGTGAGGCGGGTTTGCCGGGCAGTGGGAGAAGGCATCTCGACCCAGCGAACCTGATCGGTTCGCAGGGTAAAACCTCTGGTGTCGAGAATGCTTACGAGGAACACAACCCGCTCTTCCATCTGCCTGTTTCTCCGTACCTAAAATGTCCCATTCCTGGCTTCAATCCAAACTCATGTACGAAGCCCAGGGGTTATTACCAGACAGTAGGCGAGAGACGGGCTGATCTCGGGACGGCCGAAGGGATTGTGCCAGCGTTGAAACTGGACTAAAGAAATTAAGGAGGAAGCATTATGACCATTGGATTTGGAAAGTATGCGAAAGGATATAATCAACCGGTACAAACCCTTCCCGGACGAGCGTGGATTACTGTTATTGCTGGTACCACCATCAACCTCTGTCTGGGTTGTTTGTACGCCTGGTCGGTGTGGCTGAAATACCTTACGGACGAGAGCTATATGGTGGCTCACGGTTGGGCCTCAGCGCTGACCGCGGAGCAGGCCTCCAACCCGAAATCCCTCTGTATCTTGGTCTTCGCCTTGCTCATGATCCCCGGTGGTAAGATCCAGGATAAATACGGACCGACAGCCTCTGCCACCATTGGCGCCATTGCCATGGGTATTGGCATGATCATCGCCGGTACCGCTAAGTCCTACGCAGGCATTCTGTGGGGATTTGGTGTCGGTGGTGGTATTGCCATGGGTGTTGCCTATGCTGCTCCGGTGCCTGCGACCGGCAAGTGGCTGGGCCCACACCAGAGGGGATTCTTTTTGGGCCTGACGGTCGCTGGTTACGGAGGCGCGGCCTTCTATGTGTCTCCGCTGATCAAGTGGATGATCGTAAATCAGTCCCTGTCATCCTCTTTTACGGTGCTCGGTGTCGCCTACCTGATCGTTATCTTCGTTTGCGGTCTCCTGTTGAAGTGGCCAGAGCCGGGCTACGAGGGACCCCCACCGCCGGAGGCTTGGGTTCAGGCTCAGGCGGCTAAGGGGACGTCGACTACAGTGGACTGGACCGCGGGAGAAATGGTCAAGACCTGGCAGTTCTACGCCTTGATCCTGCTGTTCTGCCTGAACACCCAGGCGGGTCTGCTGATCATCGGCCACGCCGCCAAGTTCATCAAGCCCATGCTGGCCTCGGGCTTCATCTTGGTGTCAGCCGGTGGTGCGCTGAATGCCCTCGGTCGTGTTGGAACCGGCAAGTACTCTGATATTATCGGCAGAGACAGGGCCTACATACTGAATGCCGCAGCGGCTGCCGTCTGCATGTTCGCGCTGCCCTCGGTGATCGCGGCCAAGTCGCTTTTCCTGGCCTTCCTGTTCTGCATGATAGCCTACTGGGTGTACGGTGGCGGTCTTGCCCTGTTGCCCTCCTACACTCTCGATTTCTATGGCCCCAAGAACCTGGGCTTCAACTACGGTCTGGTGTTCATCGGCTGGGGTCTGGGAGCGTTCATGCCCAAGCTGGCGGGGCACATCAGAGACGTGACCGGGAGGTACGACGAGGCCTTTTACATTGCCGGCGGTCTGCTCATCGCGGCGATCATAATCGCCTTGGTGACTAAAAGACCCGCGTCCAAGACAGCGTAAACCAAGTAACGTTAACCACTGACTAAAAGAGCGGAAAGGGTTTATCCCTTTCCGCTTCTTTTTGGCATAGAGCATGGGGCATAGGGCATGGGGATCTGATTGCGAATTGCGGATTGAGGAATTGCGAAATTTGAAATATTCGATTCTCGTTACGATTTACCGTTTACTACTGACACCTGACACCCGACACCTGAAACCCTGAGATTTGGTGCTCGGGATCTGGGATTTCGGAATACGGATTGAGAAATGCGAAATGACGACTGAGTTCCTATCGACTACTGATTACTATTAACTTCCCTATGCCTATGCCCCATGCTAACTCAATGATACAAACCTACCAATGGCACCAACCACGGGTGCCATCGTCTCCCTGAGAAATGGTATTCCAGAAAAGCGATCGAAGAGCACCATTGCCAGAATGATGAACGGCCCGGCCTTGGAAAATAGCCCCCAGACGCGTTCGTGGGCCTGGGGCACGAGCAGATAGAGTAATCTCGAACTGGCCAGGGGAGGGACGGGCAGAAGGTGGTAGGCGGTCATCGTAACGCTTACGTCGATGACAGTCTGGACGACGCGGTCTGTCCAGAATGTGTCCTTTACCCAGGCTACGGTTAAAGCAAGGACAAGACAGGTGAACGGAGCAATAAGAGAGATGATGAACCATCCCAGTTTTTGTTTCTTGAATCTGATCTCTTGATCGTTCACCTGTCTGCCCCAGCCGAATCCGGCTAGAAAAAAGACAATGAGGCCAACGATGTCGAGATTGGTAATAGGGTTGAAAGCGTTGTAATCAAAGTCAACACCTTCCTCGGGGGGAGGATGAGCGAAGCTCAAGGCGAAGAAGCGGGTGAAGCCGCAACCTATTGTTATAATAAAGAGAATTGCCAGAAAAGAGTAGATAATCTCTTCAGAGGTTAAGCTCATAACGTACAAAGAAGATACTCCGGTTTTCATATTTCTGTCAGCCCCGTCTCAGAGTTCGAGGAGTTCTGCAAATTTCTTGTGTAGGTTGCCTGATATTCGGTTGTAAAGGAAACCACGGCCTATCAAGGGTAGCAGGATGAGCCCGTACAAATAAATGTCTGAGGCCTTGAAGCTCTGAATAAGAACCATGACGCTCAAGATGATGAGTGCGGTGATGACATTGCTCAAGAAGTTGGTCATATCGTGGAGCTTCTCTTCCAGGTATTTATGCAATTGAGTGTGGTTGACTATCAGTCTATCGCCTTTTCTTTTAGAATCTAGAATTGTTTTCAATTTCTTTCCTCGCTTGCAAGTTATCAAGACTGTGATTGTGGCCGGAAATGAAAAACAAAAAACTCGCGGCGCAAATCGAAGGGACAAAATCAACAATACCCTGGTGCTGGCTGTTTTTTGGAAACTTATGCTAAAATGTCTCTACTGTCAATCGCTGACCTAGCCCATCCTGATACAAGTTAGAGAATCACAAGGCGAAAATGAATTTCAGTTCTGGAGGGAAAAGGCTATATGGATAGCCGCCGTGTCTTGATCATTGATACCCATGAACAAGACGTCAAGATTCTGCAGCGAATCCTGGAAACCGCAGGTTACCAGGTGACTGTGGCTGTCAACAGTGACGAAGGCATAAGACTGGCCCAAGGTCTTTATCCCGAGGTGGTGCTTTTAGCGATCCAGAGCCCTGGGCTCAATGGTTTGCAGATTCTCCAACGGTTGAAAAAGCGAGGGACCACAAGAGATCTGCCGGTGCTCATTCTTCTGGAGAAATTCGATGAGGAGTACGCAGCCCAGGGGCTGCAAATGGGAGCGGCAGACTATCTGTTGAAAGCTGCCAGTAAGGACTTGTTGCTGCGCCGGGTCGGCGTCTTGGCCCGAATTCGCCAGCAGGAGAGACAGAGGCGGGATGTCATCTCCCAGTATCGGGAATTTTTTGATGGTGAACAGTACGGGCTGTTTTTGAGCAGTAAGGAGGGGCGGTTTCTGGATGTGAATCAGAATTTAGTCACCATGCTGGGTTACGACAGCAGGGATGAGCTGCTTGGCCTAGACATCGGCAAAGACCTCTACTGGGAACCGAAAGATCGAGAGCGCTTTCAGCAGGCTATCGAGACACAGGGCTCCATCAAGAATTACAAAGTGAATTTTAAGAGCAAAGATGGGCAGAAACTTACCATACTGCTAAATGGCCAGGTGGTGCGCGATGAAAGCGGCTCCGTCATAGGCTATGAGGGCTACAGTGTAGATGCAACTGAGCAACCTCATGCTGCGGTAGCTTCGGAAGACCATTCCGAGGAACACCGATTTCTCGGTAGGTTTCTGAAGCAGTTTATTCCTAAGGTGTTGCCTTTTAGCGGCGATTTTTTCTCATTAGTGAAGATGACTGAGTTGATCGCCGAACGCTATGAGAAGGTTGAGCGTCTTGGCCTGGGTAGTTTCGGTGAGGTCTGGAAAGTGCGTGACGTAGAGAGAGAAGAACGTGCCCCGTATTACGTGGCCAAAATCCCCAGAAATAAGAATCTTAACAGCAGGTTTCGTAAAGAAGCAGATATTTGTCAGCAGTTAAAAGGTCATCCTAACGCCATCAAGATTGTCGAGGTGGTGGAGCATCGTGGCCGGGTTGTCTTAATCCAGGAATTCGTGGAAGGGCGCCCGCTGCAAGAACTCATGTTCGGTTCTTTGGAGCAGTCCGAGAAAGAG
This sequence comes from Deltaproteobacteria bacterium, assembly GCA_022340745.1. GTDB lineage: Bacteria > Desulfobacterota > Syntrophobacteria > BM002 > BM002 > BM002. The sequence goes on along the minus strand of JAJDNL010000060.1, from coordinate 2,750 downwards.
AGAATAGTCCTCCAGTTGGTGAAGGTTGTCGCCCACGCCCACAAAAACCGGATTGTGCACCGGGATATCAAACCGGAAAATGTACTCATCGGACGTGATGGACTTCTCAAGCTCTTGGATTACGGTGTCGCCAAAGAATTAAAAGACAGGGACATAAGCAGCACCATGGTGGGTTCCAGACCGTACATGGCTCCCGAACAAATTATGGGTGAGAGTCAGATCGCCAGTGATGTCTGGGCCCTGGGCGTAATCATTTATTTTCTCTATACTGAGCTACTGCCTTTCTATGAGGATAATGAAAAGGCTTTGATGGACCGTATTCTCAGCCGGGAACCGGATCCTCCCAGGCAGATTGAACCTGATATCCCGATGGAACTTGAAGAGATTATCCTGAAGTGCCTCAAGAAAGACCCGCGAGAACGGTTTGCCGATGCAGGCATCCTCCAAAGAGCTATACTGGAAGCGTTTCCCGATTTCGGTCAAAACGACTAAATCAATCACTCCACTGCTGCATTCCTGACTTGCTCCACCGCTGGATCGCTCAGGGCTAGCCCCCAAGTATTGGTCTAAGTTGTCTTACTTTTTCCCAATCTCAGCGGTAAAAAAAATCTGGCAGGAAAATTGCTACCATTGACATCGGCACCCGGCGAGATTAAATGATCATGTTATGGGGTGAGGGAAAATAAAATATTTTCTCTTGTGGTGCTGGAAGGAGTTTCGGATTATGAAAAAAATGCTAATCGTGCTGCTTACATATATGATGGTTACCGCCTCTGCGGCCTGGGCGCAAAACGCTATGTATTTCTATAAACTTGGTATGGATAGCTCCCTGGCTAACACCAAGATTAAATATTTCACCAAGGCTGTGGAGTTAAATCCCAACCTGGTGGAGGCATATGAAAAACGGGCGATACACTACTACTTTCAACAACGCTACGACAAAGCAATCCAGGACTACACCAAGATCATTGAGTTGAAGCCTGAGGGACCGGAGGCTTATCTGATGCTGGGCTCGGCTCATTTGAAAAAGGGAGAATTGGAGCCGGCGATCTATAACCTCAGCCGGTCCATTGAGCTTGACCCAAAAGTGGCAAAAGCCTTCGGCAACAGGGCGGAGGCCTATCGCCTCTCAGGAATGGCAACCGAGGCTGTCCAGGACTCCACAACGGCTATCGCTTTACGGGGGGATGATAGGACAACTGCCACAGCGTATAAAACCAGAGCTAAAGCCCTTCTGGAGCTCGGCTACGAGAAAGAGTCTGACGCTGATTTCAACAAATCCGTGGAACTAGATCCCAGGTACGTGCTGATTCGTTACTTAACCGGCACCAGCAGCCTTGAGGGTGTTCGTGAGATGGGCCTCGTGGGGATCCTAGTCATCTGTTTCGTAGGGATTTTCCAACTAACTATGCGGGCTCCCCGCAAAGATGGACATCATTAATAAGGTTTCAGGTTTCAGTGCTCAGGTTTCAGCGTTTTCGCTTTATTTCACTGACATCTGATCCGCCTCCGGCGGAACACCAAAAACCTTTTTCTTCCTGCAACCACATTCATCAATCAGAAGTCGTACTGGGTGCCGATGTCGCACACCATTATGACCACATCGGTATTGCGGCCGTGGAGGTCTTTTACCAAGCCCTCCACCACTGCCTTGCTAGAAAACCCTGCCTTGCGGAAAACGGCAATGGCTGCCGGCATCTCAAGGGGAAGCTCTGCCCAGAGCTTCTCCAGTCCGAACTCGGCAGCCAACTCAACAATCTCATGTATGAGCAGTGTCCCTAAACCCTTGTCGTGATATTCCGGGTCTACCACCACACGTACGGTGCCGATATGCCTCTTCCAGCCGAAAGGAATACGATGCAGAGAGACGTCACCCACAATCCGTTCACCAGCAAAGGCCAGGATCGGGAAAGTGTGGTCATAATCGATGTTCTCAGTCCAGGATTTGATAATATTTGCGTCAGTGACATCGTGACGTAAGTAGAGTCGTAATTCCTCCGGGAGTGACTGGAAAAAAGTGGTAAGTTCCTCACGGTCTTCAGCCACTAGTGGCCGAAGTAAAACCTCGGAGCCGTCCTTGAGCTTGCATTTCTTCTCGTAACTGTTTGCCATGATCCCCCCCCATTAAAGGTCAAACGCCCTCTGCCAGTCGTTCCGCTAGGTATTCCGGCAGGTGAGCTTCACGAATCTTGGCTTGGGCTAAGTGCAGATCGTAAGCAACGGATCTAAACTGGATGGATTGCTGTTCGTTGCTGAAAATCAGGTAGGATGCCTTCCACTGTTTCTGGCGAGGCTGTCCCACACTACCTGGATTGATTAAATACATTTGTTCCGGATCCAGTAGCAGATCATCCTGGGACATTTGCAACCGCGAGACCTTCCCCCGCACATCCCTCTGCCACACGGCACGGTGGTGGGTATGACCAAAAAAACCGATCCGCACTCCAGGTGCTTTCTTGCGCATATAGTTAAAGGCCTTTTTGGCCTGGAAGAGGAAAGAAAGATAGGCGTCCGGATTTCCGGGGGCGCCGTGAAAGAGGAGGTAGCGGTCCCAGAGCATTCTGGTGTGTTCCAGGCCCTCCAAGAACCGCTTGTGTTCGGGCGCCAAGCTCTTGGAGGACCAGACCAGTGCCTGATAGGCCAGAATATTGAATCCCTCGGCGAATTTAATTTCCGTTGCGGCCCGGTCATGGTTGCCCAAAATGCTGATGATTTGCCTCTGCTTTATCAAGTCCACGCATTCGCTTGGG
>JAJDNL010000058.1 GCA_022340745.1 Deltaproteobacteria bacterium | reverse complement strand
ACTTAGTGGGAGGCGGAATCCTCAGTTCCCAATCTGGGACAGGCTCGCTTAGCCTTGTAGCGTAAGGATTTGCACGTTAGCTAAGGAGTCTGTTCTATGGTGAGATTCCAGCCATCCGCGCCCGATTCGCTGAATATCATTAACAAGAAACGTGCCAAAAGGTTCTGTGCGCCTATATGTTTCTTAGTTTCAATTAATTAGGATGTTTTTGGGGCATGGAGCAGCGAGCATGGAGCATGGGGCATGAAGAAGGAAATTTAGTCATATGCCTGCGGCGTCATTAGGTCACTACGCTTCGCTGTCATTTGTTGTAATAGGTAGAAAACGGAATTGAGGAATTGAGGAATTGAGGAATTTAGGGATGGAGGGCTTTGAGATGTGGGACGTGAGATCGAAGAATTAAAGGTTTTCAGATATTTGATGCTCAATAACGATGTACCACTTACCGCTTACCGCTGACTGCTGACTAGTGGATTCCCAGATTTTAGATTGCGGATTGTGGATTTGTCCTGCGGACTCCCACCCTTCGGGTGGGTTCCCAGTTTCGGAATGAGGATTTAAAAAAAACAGAAAAGGGGGACAGGTCTTTCTCGGAACGCATAGCGTTTATGAAGCTGAGTGCTGATGGCTGAAGGCTGATAGCTAGATACTGGGGGGGAGGTGCCTCCCGCTAGCCCTGCTAGATCCGATCTAACAAAGCTAGGGGAGGCAGAGATTACTTGAATAACAACTCCTTATCGGCTTTACCATCGGGGCGGATGGCCGGGATGGAGTTGTTGGTATTGCGGTTAGTGGATAGTAAAAGTTTTCTCAGCCAACTTTGTCCCCTGGTGAAACAGTTCAATAGTCAGTTTGCCGGGGACTACCTCTGAATTTGAATCAAATTTCCAGCCGTCAAACGAAGGGGTACCGATCTGCCTTGAAGTTACCCACTCATCGCTGGATTGCAGTTCTGAATGTGAAATCTTAACAAGGAGATCTACCTGTCCACCTTCATCCTGACCATTGACCACGTAGCGAATGCCGAACTCAGCACCGCTTTTGGCGGAAATTATTTTGGTACGTTTAATAAGTTCTCTTGCACCCACTATCTGAATCTCGCCTCGATTCGTGTCGGGTGCTTGCTGCCAGTGAGCAAAGGTGGTTTTGTACAGGCCGTAGTCAATAATATCAATGCTGTTTACTTCGGCAGCATTTGAGGTGGCTGACCACAGCAAAGGAATGGAAAAAATGATGCTCGCTATTAACAATCTTTTGATCATTGCTTTCATTTTCTTACCCCCCCTGAATCTGTAATCTTGCTAGCTGTTTCTGTTTGTTTATCTCCCTAGTGCAGAAGCGATGCCAAAAGAGACGAAAAAATAAAAATGTTGTTATATCAATAATTTATGGTTATTTTTTATATTAAAAAACTCTTGTTAGATCGCAAAATGTGGCCAAATGACCAAATCTTTCTTGGCTAGATAACCAGGGGGGAAATGAGGATTGTAGATTGAAGATTGTAGATTGCAGATTGCGGATTTAATAAAGCATAGAGCATGGGGCATAGGGTGGATTTTAGATTGTAAATTGTAGATTGCAGATTGGAGACTGGCGAGACCGACTAAACTGGCAAAATCGGCTAAACTGATATTGGGTACCAAGCAGGAGGCAGTGTCGTTATCCGTTATTAGTTATTAGTTATTCGTTATTTGGGAGATATCTCGCTATGAAGTGGCTTGACGACTTGAACGACTTCTACGACCTTAACGATTTGACGAATTCTCTAATCGACAAATAACTGCTGGCTTGTAAATTGTTTGAGTTTTTTCTTCGACCAATAAAAAGGTGGGAAGAAAGGCAGGCCTGACTAGGCCTGGAGGTTTTTTAGTTTTTTTCTTCGATAGCGGAAAGAATAGTAGCTCATTCTCAAAAGCTTCGCCGCTTTCGTTTCGTTGCCTCCCGCCTTCTTGAGAGCTTCTCTCAAGTAATGTTCCTCTAAGGCCTGGAGATCGAGGCCTTCATCCGGGAGGAGAGGAATTCCACCGTCACCTTCGGCAGGTTGTTGAGAGATACCCTCAGAGCCTCCCTCCAGACCAAGATCCTGTGGGGTTAGCTCGGACCCCTGGCCAACGAGGATGCCCCTCTCCACCAGGTTTCTCAATTCACGAATGTTTCCTTGCCATTGGTGATTTTTCAGAAAACCTTCGGTCTCGAGAGAAAAGCCGGTAAAAGATTTTCCGTGTTTATTACCGAATTCAGAAAGAAAGTGCCTGGCAATAGGCACGATATCGTCACGGCGATTATTGAGAGAGGGGACCTCAACTTTAATAACCGCCAGCCTGTAGTATAGATCCCGTCTGTACAGATCCTTTTCTATCATGGCAACCAAATCTTTGTTGGTAGCTGAAACCACTCTGGTTTGGATTTGGAGCTTTTTGGTGCCCCCCACCCTGTAATACTCCCCCTCTTCGAGGAAACGGAGGAGCTTGGCCTGGGCTTCGAGGCTCAGATCGCCAACCTCATCCAGGAATAAAGTTCCGTCGGCAGCCTGCTCCACTAACCCTTTCTTGCCAGCCGCCTTTGCGCCGGTAAAAGCTCCCTTCTCATACCCAAACAGCTCACTCTCAATGAGGTCTCTTGGTATGGCAGAGCAATTCAAAGTAAGAAAGGGCCCGTTGAAGTTGGGGCTCTTGTAGTGGATGGCGCTCGCAATCAATTCCTTGCCGGTGCCGGTTTCACCGAGGATGAGAACCGGAGTGTCGACGGCTTTGGCTACTTTGTCCACAAATTGCATCACATCCTGGATGGCATTGCTTTCCCCAACAAAGCACGGGATATTTTCCTTGAGATACTTCTCCTGCAGGAGCTGGACCTCTTTGCGCAGTCTGATTTTATCCAGGGCGTTACGAACACTAACCTCCAGGGCCTCTACATTAATGGGCTTGGTCATGTAGTCGGAAGCCCCGAGTTTCATGGTGGAGATTGCGGTGTTGATGTCGGTGGAGGCGGTGACCATAATGACCAGGGCTTCTGGGTGGAGCTTTTTCACCTCGCGAAGAGCGTCTACACCGCTCATGTCAGGAAGCCCAATGTCTAGCAAAATCAAATCGGGAGGATCATCTTTGATTACCTCAAGTGCACTCCCGGCTGTGGAGAAAGTTTTCACCTGAAATTTTGACTCCAGGGCCAGGCTCAACACTTCCCTCATGTCGGGGTCGTCATCTACGACATATATAGAGTATGCGACCACTTCTCGTTAATCCTTTTTCAATTATTGGTAAAATGCTGAATCAAGCAAGTTGAGTTTCGGTATAGAATCTTACATACAAACATCATGCCAGTATGAGCATTTCGCCTGAAACAGACAAAAACAAAAAACAACTCAACGGCCGTCACAGCTGCACAGAGATCATGTCCCAAAGGTACTGGCGGTCCCTGCAAAAATTTCTCGGCAGCGAAGTCCAACGCTAAAAAGGGGATTTTCCTCAACTCCAGCACCCGTGAAGCATTCTTACCAGAAGGCGAGAGCTATTCTTAGGAAAATGTGGTTGGGCATTCATATTGTTCGGGTAATTGGAGGGTGAGGGATAGCAGGAAGCCCATGAGGATAAATACCCCCACCAGAGCGAAACCAAAAGCAAAGGAAACAGTATCACCCATTATACCGATGCCGGCTGGGATTGCTCCAGCTCCAATAAGAAAGGCAAGGGGAATCGTGAGTGAGACAGCCACGTTTCGGGAACTCGATGGCCCTATGCAGGACAGGGCAGCAAATCCCGCCGGGAAAAAACAGACCGCCAGCATTGGCTGGGCGAAAACAATAAGTACCAGCCAGGTCCCCTTTGTTACACCGAGCAGAAATGTCATGGTACCGGTGAGCAGAAATACAGCTGCCATAATTTTCCTGGCACCGAAACGATCTGTTGCCCAGCCAGCAAGAAATGCCATCCCAAGGCCTGAAACGCGAGAAAGAGCTACCAGAGTGTTGGCCCAGTATTGATCCATAGAGCGCTCAGTGACCAGGTAGAGAGGCAGCATGGCATACACACCCAAACTGCCAGTGATGGCCAGACCAAAAAGGATGGTCATGATCCAAAAAGCTGGTTTGACCAAAATTGTTCGAAAAGAGGTAACGCTGGGGGCATCTCCGGGGAACCCGCCACCTGTGCCAAACCGACCGAAGGTGATACCTGCCACCATTGAAGCTATACCCATTACAGCCAGAATTCCTCGCCAGGAAAACCATCGCAGCAAAACCTCAGATAATAAGGGAGCCGCAACAAAGGCTAGATTTGGAGCCAGTTCGTGGATGGCTAGTGCTTTCCCCCACTGACTGGGACTGATCAGTGATGTCAAGGTGGAGATCCCAGACGGCAGATAAAGCCCTGCTGCCAATCCCAGTACTACCAACCCAATGCTAATCCCTAACAGGTTATCGCTGGCAGAGATTCCAAGGAGAGCAAGGCCGATTGCGGTGGCAGAGACAATTATTGTCCGTCTGTGCATGAATCGCGAGGCCACAAATCCGGACCCCAGAAGAGATATGAAATATCCCGATGATATCAAGAGAAAGAGTGAACCTGCTTCAGCGTGTCCCAGACCCAAGTCTTTTTCAATGGTGGGCAGCAGAGGGGCAAGGATTATTCTACCCAGAAAATTCAACAAGAAGATCCCGGCCAAGAAAAGAATGGGGCCTATGTGTGATCCAAGAGATGTTGTTTGTAATTCAGTAGCACTGGCAGAGTTCTGCCGAGGCGAGAATTCTTCCACGTATCGTACTCCTTGTTTAGCCCGGGTATTTCATGAATGGCTGTAGCGAGACCACGAAGATGGACGTGCCACCTGACAACCGCAGGGTGTTGGTTCCGAGGCGTACCTGAACGGTACGTCGCAGGGGCCAACACCCGAGGACGCCAGGAAGGACGGCCATATCCGTGGTCGGAGCAAGTGATTCATGAAATACTCGGGCTACAGTATCGACCTAAGATAAGACTGGAAATCTACTTGGCAAGGAAGGTGGGAGCCAAAGTCCACTGCTTGGTGTCAGTTTGTCTCCATCCGCAAACCCTGCTTTTTATTGTCATTCTGAAAAGCAAGGCGACGAAGAATCCAATAATGAATGGGTCCGCAGAGATTCATCGCTCGCTTAGAATGACATGGTAATTTTCGGATGGACACCTGTTAAAAGGCTAGGGGGTATGGCGATGATACATTAATACCGAGCCACTTTGGCATTAGTAGAAGGGGCAATAGAGTCCCAACTGCTGCAGTTCAGGCAGGGGAAGATACAACCTGGATCCGAGGTTTCT
>JAJDNL010000164.1 GCA_022340745.1 Deltaproteobacteria bacterium | reverse complement strand
TCCATCTCCTTGATATAGTTTTTGTTATGACAGCGTTTTTTCCAATCATCCAATATAAACTTGAAGGTCTCGCCAGCCATTTCTGGGGCCTGGGCGATAAAATCCTCATCAGCATTATCTTCAAACTCATAAAGCGATAGCAACACACCCTTGCAAAATTCCTTCTCAGCTTCATACATCTGTAATTGATGGTACCTTTTCATTTGTTCTTCATATTCATGGCAAACATTTTCCAACATCTCAATTGCAACTTCTCCAGGATCATGATAACCGTCTCGCCGCCGCCCTGAATGGTCATAAACTTCATCAACATTCAAGCTGTTTAGTGCCAAACCAACTTCTGAGCAAACCTCATTATAATCAACATCACTTAACTGCTCCTTGATTACTGCTTCAATTTTTTTCCTAATTTCAGAATCAGAATTCCAGAGTGACCTAAGCACTTCAGAGGCTTGAGTCGCAGTTATTTGGTCTATAAGACTATCCTTTTTCATTTTCTTCTTTCATTCAGATTTCAAAATCATTTTTTACTGGCATTTTTATTTTCAACTTTTTGTCTATCAATCATTCAGAACGGGCAGCATTTCTTAGGTAGCGTAGGACTGGCAGTTACCTACCAGCCCCGCCATAGATCCCGGCATGCAGAACTACCGCACCGGGCTCCCCGCATTACTCGCCTTCGTGATCAAGCCAACTGCGACAAAAAACTTTCCTGTATCCCAGTGTCAACTATCCTGCTCTTGTGGCGCACTATGCCATGTTGATTCAGGATGTAAGTAAACGTCTTCTTGTTGAAACTTTTCCGCTGAGACCTTCTGTTAAGCAAACGGAACAGTGTCTCCTTGTACAGAATATACATTTCGTTGAGTTTGGAGCTGTTACCAATTACTCCAAAATAATTATACAAGCCCCGTAGCTTTGCCTTTACCATACCAAGCACCCACCATAAACGCTTGTTCTGGTTTTTCTTGAACCATACCTTCAAGTCCTGAATTATCCTTCGCTGTCGCTTGGGCGAGGTACGCAAACGGATGATATCTTTCCCTTTTCGAGATACAACCCAGCGATACTCAAAGCCAAGGAAGTCGAATGTCTCACTCCGTTCCTTGTGGAAACGGTTGAACATGAATTTCCTTGTTTTCTCTTTCGCGAGTGTTAATCCGAACTTCTTCATCCGATCAGGAAGTTGCTTAAAGAATCGCTGTGCGTCCGAGTGGTATCTAAAGCCTACCACAAAATCGTCTGCATACCGGATCAGAAAAGCTCTTCCGGTCATCCTCTTTTTCACTTCCTGTTCGAACCACAGGTCAAGTATATAGTGCAGATAGATATTGGCCGGCACTGGACTTATTATCGATCCCTGCGGGGTTCCATACTCCGGATGTTCTACCATTCCATCGGGCTGCATAACACCTGCTCTAAGCCATTTCCGTATCAATCCAATCAGTGCCCGGTCGTTTACTCGTCTTTCCAGCATCTTAAGCATCCATTCATGAGATACATTGTCAAAGAAGCCGGAAATGTCACTTTCAACTACCCATGTGCACCAGCTCCTCAACTCATCTTGCAGTTTTAAAGCTGCCTGTTTCGCTGAGCGGTTCGGACGATAGGCAAAACTGCTTTCTCTGAAAATGGGTTCAAACAGTGTTTCCAGAATCTCCCGCACCACATACTGTACTATCTTGTCTTCAAGTGCGGGAATCCCGATAGGTCTAAGTTTACCATTGCTCTTAGGAATAAAAACCCGTTTTACGAGTTTTGCGCGATATCGCTTCTCTTTGAGCCGCGTCTCCAGATCAAGCAGGTTTAACGAAAGTTCCTTCTCGTATTCACGCCAGGTAACTCCATCTATTCCTGTTGCTGCGTCCTTGCGAAGCGCACGGAAAGCGACCTCGAAGTTCACTCTGTTAAGCATGCTGTACAGTCCGCGAAAGCGCCTGTTTCCATCACGTTTAGCTGCTTTTGCTATTGCAGGCAGTGAGGTATACACTCCGCATCCAGCTCCGTGCCCTTCGGGTCCTGCTATTGCAGTCTCTCTCCACCCATCCATGGGCTCCGAGTGCATCAGTCTGCCGGGTCTTTCACTACCCGAGCTCCGTTTCACGAGTGGTGCTCACAAGCTACTTTTCCTTTACCTGCTGCGTAATGCTTCAGCCCCTTCCCCCTGTGGCCGGCTCTCCCGTCCTCCGAGTACTATGAGCCTGCCGCCCATGGATGGGCAAATGCCGGCGGGCGCATGGATGCGCTGGAGACGGCCGACTCCCTGTCTGCCATCGGACATTCTTCTTGTTCGTTGACATGTCCTACCACCACGATACCCTGTGATGGAGCAGAAGGGCCTCCCAAGTTCCTGTGCGTCTCTCTTCACTCATGCCACGCTCTATAACCCCGGTGGACTCTCCGTACCTTGCCTGTAGCGGTACTTCGGTAGTGGCTTCCACACCGTTGAAAGTGTCGCCGTCCACTTTACCGCAATGACGGGGCTGAAAATGCAAAGATATCTAATAATCGAATCCTGTTGAAAACAGGATAAATACCATACATTTAAAGAGCGGCAGAGACAATTGCTTCAGGAGTCACGATCCTCCCTGTGGCCTAAATGATTCCCTGTCTACACTTCATGTAATTTGTTCGGTGTGTATTCCATTGTCGGGTCTTTCTGGAGTTGCTCCCGTGACATTGCTCATCGGTTGCGCCTATTCCAGCGGACAACTGGACACCTCCGCTTCACACGCAGCCGAGTCTTCGAGACCAGCGCAGCTGAACCGAAGGTAACGGTGGGTGGCTAACCCTTACCGTATACGGACTTTCTGTCAACGTCCTTGTTAACAGATCACTGTATAAGAGACGCCAAGCTTTGCTTGGCGTACCAACGGGTTGTGGTACGCCAGAAGTTTTGCGAAGTGAAACGAAGCAAAATTTGGGTGCAGCGATAGCGAACCTGGCTACCGCTGTTGGTGGTCTGTTTGCTCGTATTCATATTGTAAAATCTTTTCGCGCTTAAATTTACTGGAGTTATCCCATTTTTTATCACCATAGTGGCAACTCCATTTGAATATTGCTATCGAATTCCTCTCGTATTGACTTGTAATAGGCAGCAACAGACCTCAACGCTTCTTTGATACCATTTGCCAACATATAAAACGT
>JAJDNL010000005.1 GCA_022340745.1 Deltaproteobacteria bacterium | reverse complement strand
ACTCGAGGACCTGGGAATCACGGAAAGTGGCATTCCCCTTTCAGTAAATAAGGTTGCGTACCAAGCCGATCTGCTGATTGCCACCGGGAGTGTAGAGCCCCACCAGTACGCCGGTTATTCAGGAGGTCCCAAGACCCTCGCCATAGGTGCGGCCGGGGAAGCGATGATCGCTCACACCCACGGTCCGCAGATGGTTGATCACCCTGGGACGCGGCTGGGCCAAATAGAGGGCAACATTTTTCACCAGGCGGTTACCGAAGCGGCCAGGCGCGCGGGCCTGGACTTTATCCTTAACGTGGTCCAGGACGAGCATAAACGACCAGTGGCCATCTTCGCCGGTACGCCGGAAGGTACCTTCGAGGAGTTAGTCAAGGCTGCCAAAAGGCTGTATGAAGTTCCCATCCAGCAAGTATATGATGTAGTGGTGGCTGGGGTTGGCTTCCCCAAAGATATGAACATCTATCAGGCGAGCCGGGCCGCCAGTCAGCTCTTTTTTGCCCCCACCTCAGTAGTAAAAGATGGGTCCGTTTTTATCATCCCCGCTCCTACTCCGGAAGGGGCTGGCCAGGGGGAGGGTGAGCACCGTTTTTTGGAAACCATGCGAAGCGGTGTCGATATGGTCTCTCTAATGGCTGAACTAAGGCGCACTGGCTACCCGCCGGGGGCCCAACGCGCCTTTGTCATGGCCAAAGTCTTGGAAAAGAACCACGTCATTCTTGTTGGGACCGAGACCCCTGACGTGGTGCGCCAGCTCCACATGGTTCCGGCTGCAGACATGGACGAAGCCTTTCGGATTGCTGTCTCCAAGATCGGCCGGAATGTGTTGGAAGTTTTGATCGTCCCCCAGGCCCTTCTAACACTCCCAGTTGCAAGAATCGGTTAGTCCCCTCTTTGTTCCATGCACGACACGTATGCAATACTTATAGTATTTGCGAGGCTCTATTCTCTGTGCTAGTTTACCAAACCAACAAAGCCCCTGATATTCACCCAGACGGTATCTATGTTGGACGAGGAAAGGTTTTGACATGCCAGCAAGAAAAGGCGTCATAGCTCTCATGGGTTCAGGAGAGCTGACCGCAACCATGGTGGAAGTCCATAAGGAACTGCTGGCTGGATTGGCCGGGCCCCCGCAAGCCATCTTCTTGGATACACCGGCAGGCTTTCAGCTCAATGTGGACCATCTCTCCGAAAGAGCAATAGAGTTCTTCCGCCAGCATGTGCAGCAAGACATATCCATCGTTTCTTTCAAGTCCAAGGAGAGGTCTACGCCATTGGAGGCGGAGCAGGCCTTTCACGCCATGCGGGAGGCGAATTTTTTTCTGGTTGGGCCTGGGAGTCCCAGCTACGCAGTGCGTCAATGGCGAGAAACGCCCATTCCAGAGATTCTTACCAAGCGGGTAGAAGATGGAGGTTGCCTGGTAGCTGCCAGTGCTGCGGCTCTGACGGTGGGACGCTTCACCCTTCCCGTATATGAGATTTATAAGGTCGGAGAAGATTTGCATTGGGTGGAGGGGATGAATATTCTCGAGCACTTTGGTTTTAATCTGGTGGTGATACCCCATTGGAACAATGCGGAAGGTGGGACTCATGATACGCGGTTCTGTTTCATGGGTGAGTCACGCTTTGCAAAGCTTGAGTCGCTCCTACCTGAAGATGTCTTCATCTTTGGTTTAGACGAACACACGGCCTGCCTTATTGATCTCTCTAAAAACGAAGCTGAAATCAAGGGGCTCGGCAGGGGAATCCTGCGACGCCGGGGAGGCGAGATCGTCTTTGCAAAGGGAGATCGATTTTCCCTTGATATCCTCCGCGGTGAAGATCTCGGCAAAGAGTGGCAACCAGTGGTTCGGGAGCAGAGGGTTTCGGAGGTGGTCCCTGAGACAAAAGAGGAATCCTTTTGGGACAGAATTCATGCTATTGAAGAGACCTTTCGCGCTGGTCTTGAACAAGACGATGCCAAAGAAACCACCAACGCTCTTCTTGAGCTGGATCGAACCATCTGGAAGGCCACCCAAGAGCTTGAGCATGAGGAGTTTATCTCCCAAGCCAGGGAAGTGCTCCGGGATCTTATTGTGCTCTTGGGGATGAGATTGGGGACCTCTCCGAAAGACAGGGCAGATTGTCTCGCCCCTCTTGTGGAAGATCTGCTTAAACTAAGGGAGAAATTCAGACAAAACCAGCAATGGCAAGAGGCTGATGCCATTCGAAACAGCCTGGAGCAGGCCGACATAGTTGTGGAAGATGCAGAAGATGGTTCGCGCTGGAGACTAAAGTCATAGAGAAGTAGTCAGGAGTTACAAGACAGAGGACAGCTGGCAGCTAGCAGCGGACAGCCGTTGCAACTAGGCACTAGGAACTAAACATTAGGAACAGCTACGCGACTCGGGTTCCCGGTTTTGCAATCCGAATTCCGCAATGGCATAGGCTCAAAGGAAATATGAAAGATGATTGTTCATCCCCCCACAGCCATACTCTTCGTCACCGACAGAGACGATTCTTCTCTGCAGCCTTTGTTGTCTTATCTGCAAAGTATTGGGCACCTCACCTTGACTGTCGAAGCGCACATGGTGAAGGATCTTAGTCCCTATGATGTTATTGTCACCGAAAACACAGCTGCCTTTGCAGGTGACAGCGAACAACTGACAAAGTTCGTGCACAGAGGTGGTGGATGGCTGGGATTGGTCAAAGTATCGGATGAACCCTTGCCACAGTTATTCGGGGTCCAGCCAAATCCTTCGGGACCTGAGGCCGAGTTACGTGTTCTTTTTAAGAATAAAGATCATCCGTTGGCAACTCGCCTGCCAGAGGCCATTTATCTCAAAGGATGTCACCGACCCCTGGATCAGACCACCGAAGACACAGAAACGGTCCTCTATGCTGACTGGCACTACCAGCACAGCCCGGTACTGGTGCGTCGTACTGCCGGTGAAGGGCAAGTTGCCTGTACAACCTTGCAAGCGTATGACGATCCAGCTTTCCAACAGATTTTTTACCGATTGCTACGATTGCTGGCCGGACATTTCGAACCCCATCGAACCCTGGGGGTTGCGCTATTGGGCTACGCTCAGTCTGTGGGTCAGCCTCACGGTCTGGGCATTGAGGCCACACCTGGTTTGATCCTACGTGCAGTCTGCGATCTCGACAAGGAACGGCTCAGGCAGGCACAACAGGATTTTTCCAAGGTTGAATTGTATGATTCGGCTGATGGTTTGGCAAAGGATCCTGAAGTCGATGTGGTCATAGTGGCAACGCCGCCCAATACCCATGCCGATTTGTCTCTGCAAATGATGGCGGTAGGCAAGCACGTAGTTTGTGAGAAGCCTTTGGCACTTAATGGGCAAGAGACAACGGCCATGGTGAAAATGGCTGAGAAACAGGGGGTCCATTTAGGTTGCCATCAGAATCGACGGTGGGATGTGGACTACTTGGCGATCAAGCAAGCTTTAACCGACGGCCTGATTGGCGATCTCTTTTACCTGGAAACTTTTGTCGGCGGCTTCAACCATCCCTGTGGTTACTGGCATTCCCATGAGGCAATCTCCGGAGGTACCACGTATGATTGGGGCGCTCATTACTTGGATTGGGTGGTAAGCCTAATGCCGGGTCCGGTGCGCGCAGTTGTTTCCACTCGCCACAATCGAGTTTGGCATGACGTCACGAACGCGGACCAGGAGAGAATACAGATGAGATTTGCCGGGGGTCTGGAGGCGGAATTCATCCATTCCGACATTGCCGCTGTGCGTAAGCCAAAATGGTATGTACTCGGAACGAAGGGTGCCATTGTCGGCCACTGGCGAAATGTGACCTCTTACGAAATTGACCCTACTGTTTATTTCCATGAACACGAGATTCCTGCTACTGAAATGGTGCCAGATTTGACTCTCTATCACCGGCACCATTCTGGACAGATTGTAACTCAGAAACTTGCTTTACCCGAGCGGGAGCACTATCTTTTTCACCGTAACCTGGCAGATCATTTGTTGACGGGGGAGCCGATAGTAGCGCCACTCGAAGACTCGGTTCGGGTGGTGCGGATTTTAGAAGCGGCTGCGAGGTCAGCGGCAAAAGGTGGCACGGTAGAGGTACTGAATGACTGAGCAAATAAAGTGGGGTGTGTTGGGAAACGCCGAGATTGCTAGGGTGTGTGTTATCCCGGCCATACAAAAATCCCGAAACGGTGTGGTTCATGGATTTGCCACCCGGTCACCGAAGAATGCCAGGCAAACGGTAACCGATAACAACATTGATCATGTTTACCACACCTATGATGATCTTTTGGCTGATCCGGATATTGACGCTGTCTATATCCCACTACCCAATCACCTCCACCACCCGTGGACCTTGAAAGCCCTACAAGCAGGCAAACACGTTTTGTGCGAAAAGCCTCTCGCCTGCAATGAGACTGAGGCTCGAGACATGGTACATGCGGCAGCGGCTGCGGGTTTACTGTTGATGGAAGGGATGATGTATCGCTTTCATCCCAGAAGCCAAAATATTAAGCAGACGGTTGCCAGGGGTGAAATTGGCAGAATTTCTTTAGTGCGATCTGCCTTTTGCTACAAGATGGACGAAGAATTGCTGGCAAGCGGAAACAATGCCCGCTTAAAACCAGAGATGGGAGGCGGTGCTCTGTTGGATGTTGGGTGCTACAGTGTCAGCGTGGCTCGCTGGTACATGGGAGCAGAGCCGACTGAGCTGCAAGCACAGGCTGTGTATTATTCTAGCGGTGTCGATATGCACGTGGTAGCATCGCTACGATTTCCTGAAAATGGACTTGCTACCTTGGAAGCCAGCTTTATTTCGTCAATGCAGCAGACATACTCCGTGGTGGGGAGTGAAGGAGCCATCGATTTGCCCCACGACGCGTTTATCCCATGGGAAAAAGATGCAGTTTTCACGGTGCGCGGTAAAGACCAGGAGGTGGGGCAAAATCATGTGACACCGGGTGCCGATGAGTATTTACTCATGGTGGAACATTTCGCCGATGGGGTTTTAGGCAAGACGGCATTGACTCTGCCCCCGGAGGAAAGTATTCGCAATATGCGGGTGCTGGATGGACTAGCAGAGGCAGCGCGAACGGGAAAGAAGATTAGATTGTAGAGGCATAGAAAAGAAGGTTTCAGGTTTCAGTGTTCAGGTGTCAGCCTCTGTGTTTCTTTTTCCTGACACCTGACACCCGACACCTGAAACCCTGCCTTTTGGTGCTTGGGAACCGGGGACCCGCCCGCAGGGTGGGGTGTCCGAAGGACCAATTTGATATTTTGCAACATCCCATTACTCTTATATTCCAGTGGTGAATATGAGCTATACCGTTACTCAAGAAACCTTCGATAGTCTTTCTTCTTACTGGCTGGACCCAAAGAATCCTTTAACCTGGGATTGTCTCTTTGTCTTGCCCAGCTGGTTGAAGGTGTGGTGGAGTGTATTCAATAACGGATCCACCCCCTACCTTTCTGCTGTGAGAGAGAAAAACCAGATCATCGGTATCGCGCCCCTTATGGTGCAAGGAGGGGAAGCACGCTTCATCGGTGATCCTGACGTTTGCGATTACCAAAGTTTCATCGTTGCCCCGGAGAGGGGAAAGGATTTTTTTGAGGCTCTTATAAATCACCTAAGGGGGGAAGGTATTAGGAGATTGGACCTGAACACTGTGAGAGGTGATTCCAAGATCCTCGGCGAATTTTCCAGAGTAGCTGAAAACCTCAAATGCGAGATTTCTTGCGATCCAGAGGATGTTACCTTTGAATTAGAACTGCCAGGAACCTGGGATGAACTCTTGGGAATGCTAACCGGTAAACAACGACATGAAGTAAGACGAAAACTCAGGAGATTGAATGAGGCAGCCGAGGTCAATTATCGGGTTGTTGCAGGTTCCAAAGAGGTGATGGATGAAATGGAGACTTTTTTAGCGCTTTTCGGATTGAGCCGATCGGACAAGGCGGCTTTTATGACCGATCAGATGACTACTTATTTTCGCTCGCTGGCAGAGGCAATGGCGCGAGAAAACCTGTTGAAACTCTATTTCCTAGACCTTGATGGCGCACCTGCGGCCGCGGTGATGTGCTTTGATTATGATGCCACCATATATCTTTACAATAATGGTTATGATGGCAAATATGGCTCCCTGAGCGTGGGTTTGCTCAGCAAGGTTTTGACCATTAGAGAAAGCATTCGAAGAGGGAAAAAAAAGTACGATTTTCTCAAAGGCACTGAAGAATATAAACATCGCTTGGGTGGTAAACCTGTTCCTTTGTACAGGTGCCGGGTTAAACTTGGGTGAAAAAGCGCATAGCGCATAGCGCAGAGCGCCAAGCGAATAGCGAAAAAACTTGGGCGCTCTGCGCTAAGCTCTATGAGCTGTACGTTTTACTATCTCCTCCCGCCAGGGAAGGGAAACGGATTTTCTGTATTTGCACTAGTTGGAATTCGAGAGATGGCTCACCTGGAAGCAGAACAGCTAAAGATCGCAATGCTCAGCGTCCATTCAAGCCCAATAGGAGAGTTGGGGGCTAAAGACACGGGCGGTATGAGTGTTTACGTCCGAGAGCTTGCCAAGGAA
>JAJDNL010000295.1 GCA_022340745.1 Deltaproteobacteria bacterium | reverse complement strand
CGGGGGAAGCCACTCCCACAGAAGAATCCCTTCCTTCTTTCCTCTGCTCTTCACCTCTTACAACGAATGACAGCGTAGCGCAGTGACCTAATGACAGCGCAGCGTAATGACTCTGAGCTTCAGTGCCGCATTCTTAGTCTTTAGTTTTTTCTGCCTGCTGCTAGCTGCCTCCTGCCAGCTGTATTTTCGGATGCTCCATGCTCCATGCTTCTCCTGCCCCAACATTGGCTTCCTAATAGTGATTTGCTGGTCAATTTCCTGGCACGCAAATTGCTCTTCACAACTCTACCTCATCGAATACAAATGGCTGAAACCATGAAAAAAACAATAATCTTGAGGGTAAACAGATGACTGCAACTATCATTGTCCTTATCGTGGTTATCCTGCTGGCTCTTTTTGTGATCGCCATTTACAACAAGCTCATCCGGCTCCGGAATATGGTTGAGGAGGGTTGGAGTGGAATAGATGTCCAGCTCAAAAGACGGGCAAATCTCATTCCCAATCTCCTGGAAACGGTGAAGGGGTACATGGGTCACGAGCGTGAGCTATTAACCAGGGTAACCGAACTGAGAACGCAAAGCATGAAAGCGCAAGAAGTGGGCGAAAAGGGGAGGCTGGAAGGGCAGCTTTCCCGCTCCCTCGCCAACATATTTGCGGTGGCGGAGGGATATCCTGATTTGAAGGCCAACCAGAATTTCTCGGAACTGCAAACTGAGCTGTCAGATCTAGAGGAACAGATTCAGATGGCCCGGCGCTACTACAACGGCACGGTGCGCAACCTGAACATTCAAGTCGAATCTTTCCCCAGCAACGTGATTGCCGGGATATTCAATTTCACCAAGGGCGAGTTCTTCGAGATAGAAGACCCGGCCGAGAGGGCGGTGCCGGAGGTGAAGTTCTAGTCGGAGGAACCATGCGTACTCGAAAAATGTTGTCCCTTGTGGCCCTGCTTCTTTCCCTTCTCGTCTTCAGTTTTGTCCAACCTTCTCTTGCCAACAACTCGGAGAGAATACTCGACTTCCAGAGTTGGATTCAGGTGCATCGGGACGGAAGCATGAGCGTCACCGAAAACATCAAGGTCGTCTGCGCCCAGCAGCAGATAAAGCGAGGCATCTATCGTGACTTTCCCACAAAGTACAAGGACCGCTTTGGGAATAGGGTCAAGGTGGGTTTTGAGGTTGTAAGTGTCTTGCGGGACACCAACCCTGAACCCTATCACACCAAAGATCTCTCCAACGGCAAGAGAGTCTACATCGGCCACAAGAACGTGTTCCTCAAGCCCGGCATTTACACCTACACCATCAGCTACAAGACCAGCGGACAACTGGGGTTTTTCGAGGATTTTGACGAACTCTACTGGAACGTAACGGGTAACGGCTGGAACTTTGTCATCGACAACGTCGAGGCGGTGGTCGAGTTGCCTCAATGGGCCGAGGTTCTGCAAAGCGCCGCTTACACCGGGAGATTCGGTAGCAAAGGACAGGACTACAGCACCGGTTTTGACGAGCAAGGAAATATCACCTTTACCACCACCCGCAGCCTTATGCCCAAAGAGGGTCTTACCATCGCTGTGGCGTGGCCCAAAGGTGTCGTGGTCGAGCCCACCGCTATGGAAAAGCTTGGTTACATGTGGAAGGACAACCTGAGTGCGGCCGTGGCCGTATTTGGTTTCTTGGTTCTGGTCTCTTTCTACGTTTTGGTCTGGTTCAAAGTGGGCAAAGACCCAGAACAGGGCACAATTATCCCGCTATTCTTGCCACCCAAGTGGGTTTCACCCGCCCTGGCCCGGTTGATCATGCGCATTGGTAGGTCTGACGACAAATTATTTGCCGTTGCTGTGGTCAATATGGCCGTCAAAGGCTTCTTAACCATCAAAGAAGACGAAGATAACGTCTTTACTCTGAAAAAAACCGGCGAAGATGAAGCGATGTTGTCCGGCGGGGAAAGCAAGATTGCCCGCGAGCTTTTTGGCTCCAGGAACAAGATTAAGCTCAAAAATACGAACCATAGCGAAATCGGCGGTGCCAAAGAGGAGTTGCAGAAGTACCTGATGAAGGCTGCTCGCAATAAATACTTCGTCCTCAACTCCGGTTATTTTGTGGTGGGCCTGGTCATAACCGGCCTGACATTGGCGGTGGTAATTCTGGGCGCCGCTAACCTGGGGGTGGCGGTGTTTATGACTGTGTGGCTGTCGGGGTGGTCTGTTGGATGCTTTGCTCTGGGCGCCGCGGTGATAAGTGCCTGGAGAGGTTTCGCAGCTCCTGGTGGTGGGATCAAGGCGGTAAATACCGCAGGGGCAATGGGAATAACTCTTTTTGCCCTGCCGTTCTTTGCGGGGGAGGTTTTCGGCCTCTGGGCATTTTCATCCGCTGTTTCACCTCTGGCTGCAGTCACCATCGTGGTCATAATGGCTATCAATGCACTCTTCTACCATCTGCTTAAGGCCCCGACGTTAAGAGGACGAAAGCTGATGGACGAGATCGGAGGGTTCAAGCTCTACCTTTCAGTAGCGGAAAGGGAGCGGTTGAACATTCTCAATCCACCCGAAAAGACCCCGGAACTTTTTGAGAAATACCTCCCTTATGCTTTGGCTCTGGATGTGGAAAATGAGTGGAGCGAGCAGTTCGCCGAGGTACTGGCCGCGGCCTCACAAGACGGGGGCTACCGGCCGACCTGGTACACAGGCAACACCTGGAGGAGGTGGAATATGGCGGGCTTTGCTTCAAGCCTGGGCACATCCCTTCCCGGAGCCATCTCTTCTTCTTCAACGGCGCCAGGCTCCTCCTCCGGGAGCGGTGGTGGAGGCTCCTCTGGTGGTGGCGGGGGAGGCGGCGGTGGCGGTGGCTGGTAGCCGCGGGGAAAATGTCTATAAGGAAAAGGCTCAAGGCTTGAGATACAGGGCAAAAACAATAAAATAAAAGTAAACTAATCTTCTCCTTATGCCTTGCGCCTTACACCTTATGCCTAATCTTTTGATGCTGCAAAGCTACGCAACTGCAGCGTAATCATATCAAAAATGTTAAACTCCATCAGATACTTACAGAGTGAGCCCTGGAAAGAAGTTACCACAGGTAAAGTGATTGCCACCCTTATTGGTCTTCTCCTCTTCTTTCTTGTCCTGGTCAGAGATCAAGACAGGTTCATTTTCCTTATAGACCACACAAACCTGGCATTCCATGAGGCAGGTCACGTGATTTTCGGACTCCTCGGTGGAACGCTTGGTTTGTACGGCGGAACCCTGGGCCAACTTGTGTTTCCTCTGGTTGCGGTTATTGCCTTCTGGCTGAGGCGTGAGGCAATATCATTTGCCATAGCTGGTGTGTGGCTTTTCGAAAATTTTCTAAACATCGCCCACTACATGGCTGACGCCCGTGCTCAGATGCTACCTCTGGTTGGAGGGGGCGAACATGACTGGACCAACATTTTTAGTCGTTGGTCCGTATTGTCATATGACACCAGGATAGCTTCTTTTGTAAACACCCTAGGCTGGTTGGGGATGATCGGTATGGGGGCATGGATGATGCACCGCTGGCACCAAGATAGAGAGTAAAGTCTTCTGCCGTTGTTCGGCTCAGTGTTTTGTGCCGATTATGACCTTGAACTTTTGCCGCAGGGCTTCTCTCTTCTCCTTTTCTGCGAGTTTTTCTCTGCAAAATTCACAGTAATGGGCATCGGTCATCATAGTCAACAGTCGCAGTGCTACGTGCTTGGTCACCTCTTTCTCCTCCCGCTTCAATAGGTGTTCTTTTTTGCCTGATATCACAGTTCGCGCTACAGAGGTGAGTCGGGCTATGCCATGTTTAATGCCAAATTCAGCACAAACCTGATTGATTTCGTCTAGCACCGCTTCGGTGTCTTCCTTTTGACAGCGTGCACAGCGTATTAGTATGCATCTCATAATCACCTCAAGGATCACCTTCACCGGGACCTTCGGTTTTCGGGTCTGTTCGGTTGACCATGTGCGCCCACACAAATAGCATATCACAATTTATGAATAGGGACACATTACGTCGAACATGATTGGCGGCGCTCGCTTCAACTGCGAAAATTTCTTCATTCTGCCTTTTACAGCTTGATGCCAAAGCCGACATTCCTTAGAATAGTGTGGAATGATATTCAGGCAAAAGAAAAGTTCTTCACCAACATTACTCCCTGATAAGGAGAAGAGAGAGGATAAAACTGATCTTCACCGGAGAAGAAAACTCAGGGACTGCTTTGCCCTGAGATTATTTACATCTCGCTTGTTATAGCAATGGTACTCTGAGACGAGAGGTCCCCGTTCTGATAATCAGTAGCGTCCCAATCCCCAACCACTAACCACTCACATTCCTCCCCATACATGCGCCTCAACACGAGTTCAAACATGAACTCCAACAATTCGTACGCTGAAATCTCAACCCCGGAACGTTCCAGGAGCTTCAGCATCTTTTCTTGCCGTTCCAATTGGAGTTTACGTTTAACCAACTCTCCCAACAAAGATACAATGTGCGACTTATCTACGCCGGGTCTTCTTTGCGCTTCAGCCGCATTCTGCCACCTTTTTCTTAGCTGATTGGTTTTCTCGTATGAACAGGTGAGCAGAACCTGGCGGTCTCTGGCGCTCATTGGGATATTTCGGGAATTGACACACTGCTGTATTTTATCACCTACGGTTCGCTTTTCATCAAGGACAAAGCCTCTAAACATTTTTCTGGCTTGGTCCAGGACTGTGATAGATAAGGATTGTAGTGTCTCCTCTCGTGCGCTTACCTTTTCTCGAAATTCTGTAACCGCACTATTCCAAAACATTTCGTTGACACTATGAAAATGTTTTTTTTCTTTGCCTTTATACTCCCCCATTGTCTTGATAACAGTGGTCAGTATCCTCGATGTCTTTTCAAAGAGAGGGAGCCCGGTAATTGTTCTGTAAATGATGCCAATAACTCCATGCCAATCCTGCAGATGCAAGACCGTAGACAAACTCTCATAACTATCGGCCAGCACTTCGTTGCTAAAGAAATGCGAAGGTGTGGCGTACTGGGGCGTACCCCCCAGCGGCGGCTGCTCTATGGCTCCACTTCCCGAGTTTGGAAGAACTACTGCGGTCTCAACGTCTATCAAACCGATCTTGTATTCCTGGGGATAGGCAAGAAAGCCTGGATACCGATCCCTATCGCCTGCCACCAACAAATTGTCCGGCTTGAGGTCTCTCATTGCCACTCGCCTCTTTTGCAAGTGTGCCAGTAACTCCAGAAGGTTGCTGACAATGCCCTCCATGGCGGCTTTGTTGTGGGTGAAGGCTGAGGTATGGATTGATTTCTTTAGATTTTCTCGGTAGGCCTGAATAGTTTTGTGGTTCGCACTCATTATTCCATCAACCAATCTATTGACTTCTCCAATAAATTGAGCGTCGAAATCTTTTTCAACTTCTGTCACCCGATCTCCAAGGAGGTGGACAAAGAACCATTTCTTTATTTGATCACGTGAGGGAGAAGAGACAATGTTGAACTGCTGCAAGAGATTTTTGAGTCGTACTTCATACGTGGTGTATAGTTTCTCTATCTCCAGGAAAAATGGGATCTCCTCACGACCGTATCTATCCTCAAATTTAGAAAAATCTCCTACGAGTTCTGACTGTCTATGAATTTCTTCGTGCACCTTTTTTTCTATATCGTGAAGACTCTGAATAATATGACCGAGAAAGTAGTATTTTGATAAATCCATGAAAAAGGCGAAGGTATTTCCTATTCTGAGATACTTCTGTAGCTCGGAAAATATATTCAGTAACCTCATGTAATCATCTTCACCGCCTTCCAGAGCTAAATCTGCTCTTCTAGAAAAGCGCTGAATCAGTTTCAGTACCACTGAAGCTCCTGGCACTATACATTCCCGCATCGAGAGTTGTTTTACAATACCTCTCTCTTTCTTCAGTATCTCAGTGTATTTGTTAAGATCATTTATTGGG
>JAJDNL010000285.1 GCA_022340745.1 Deltaproteobacteria bacterium | reverse complement strand
CAAATCTTTACATCGTCTCATGAGAGTTTGGTGAAGAAGGTCTCCATTCATTCCAAGGATTGCCCTACCACCTCAATAATGCAGCTCTAGCCCTAATTTTTTATCATATTTGCCCTCGACACGCGTGCGGTTGCCAAAATCGCTTTTTTCCAAAAAAAACAGTTCTATCCAAATCACAGTTTTTCCAGCAATATTATATTTTTATCCTGATTTTATCCCATATTATTCGTTCAAACACTTCTGGAACGCTTCTCCTCTCCCTCTCTGGCATATAACTTGCGTCAGAAACGAGCATCAGACCTCCCCTTCTCAGAAAATTGGCTTTCTGAGGGCCACAGTGGCCACAACCGAGGGGTGTGCATCTGATTCACTTCGCTGCATAGCGAGCAAGGAGGGCTCAAAATGAGGTATTCAGGGTGGCCGGTAACATCCAAGTGGTTGGTATGCTTAGCCATCCTCTTGATCTTCAGCGGATGTGCACAAATGAAGACGTTTTTTAAGTCTGACAGCAATTCCGCTAAGGTAAAGCCGGCAGGGAAAAGCACATCTACAAACACAGCATATTACGAACACAAGGTCCGCTGGGAACGGGAAACACTCTCGCTTATAGCCAAATGGTATACGGGCTCCCAGAAGAACTGGAAGGTTTTAGCCAAGGACAACCCCTGGCTGGAACCAAACGACCTCTCAATTGGCCATAAGATCTTTATCCCTCGAAATCTGCTCAAGACCAAGAAGCCAATGCCACGTGACTTCGTTTTCGCCTCAAAGAGCAACGATGAGGTTCGAGAAACGAATGCCAAGCAGGCGGAACAGGCTGGAGGGGATTTGACGGAATCGAAGGCGATTGAGCTGCAATATGTAGTTCCATAATCGGCTGGATTGAGGGCTGAGATGTGAGAGAGAACCATCTTACAGAAATCGAAGGGGGTGAGAACATGCAAGCCTATTGTATGAAATGCCGAGCCAAAAGAGAAATGAAGGACGCCAAGAGTATTACTATGAAGAATGGCAAACCAGCGACTCAAGGCGTATGCCCTACCTGTGGCACCAAGATGTTCAGAATTGGAAAGAGTTGATCTTGAACAAGGGACGTTCTTTCGTTTTGCAGTTTTGTGAAGGGTCACGCTTCCGCTACCAATAACTGGCAGATTGTTGCTCAAATACGACCTGCCAGCTTTAAGTCCAATCGCGGCTACCTGCCCGCCATCGCTCTCGTTCGGGCGAGGCGGGCGGGGAAAGCTGCTCCCACAGTATGATTGAATCTGATAGTTTGATCCGACCACAAGACCCTTTCCATAGACGTTTATCCAACAAAGCCCCTACCTCTTGTCTTGCAGATATTTCTTCACCGTCCTTTATTTCGACGTAGGAAAAGGGTAAAAGGGAGATTTTAGATTGCGGATTTGGGTTAAAACCACGAAGTACACGAAGATCACGAAGTGATAAGAGCTCGTAAGGTCTATTTTCCCCCTTGACAATGCCAATCTCATCTATGGTAAAGTACTAATACTGCGCTGTTCTATTCGTTAGGCTCAATCACGGGCCCGACCCTATCCTCGTTTGTCTTTCCCGTAAACCTTGGTTTCTGGCTCTAGTTTTGCGGCCAGAAGGAGGGGGTCATGGCTAAAGATAAACGTCAATATCCCAGAGTTGAAATCTCCTGGCCAGCAACTATTGTCACTGATGATGGTCTAGTGAGCTGCAGAACCGAAAATCTCAGCCCCTTCGGTACACTCATCCGCTGTTCTGAATCTCCGGGCCCACTTGATAATTTTCGCCTTGTCTTTAAACCCGCCGAACGTCAACTCATTCTCGCTACCGCTGAAAAAGTATGGTCTAAAAGTTTGGATAATAACGGCAGCCCATCCCATACTATGGGTGTCCGTTTCACCTTCATCCCCGAGCATGACTACCAGCTTATCAAAGGGACTGTTTCACAGCACACCTGAAAGAGTAAAGAATCCGGGCCCAAAGGAGCTGGCTTTGGGCTGCCCCTAAGGGGGCTCGCATGCTCTTTCCCCTCTTGCGGCAGTCTGCTGCAGTGGTGGAGCACCGCAGAATGTCAAATTGGTCCTTCGGACACCCCACCCTGCGGGCGGGTCCCCGGTTTCAAAGCGCTAAGTCTCAGGGTTTCGGGTGTCAGGTGTCAGGAAAAAGAACCATAAAAGCTGAAACCTGAACACTGAAACCTGAAACCTCCTTCACCGGCAAAACCATGCAACTCTGACCCCCGCCAGGCGGGATCGTGGACTGGCACGTAGGACCAAGTTTCACAGACGCAGGGCCGCTGTTTGTTGACCGCCCACCAGCCCGCATTCATACGGAACATGAGCTGTGAGCATTCGATCAGAACAATCTATTTCAACTTTAGTCATTGTCGCATTGGCATTTCTGGTCTCCTGCACTCGGAATGTAAAGGAAGTTCAATTTACAGCTGAAAATGCGAAATTCAATCTTATTATTGCCAGTGATTCAAGCGACTTTAAAGACGAGATTCGCAATAGAATAATTGATAAGTATAGCAATAATGGGAACATCGATGTGGTTAACATAGATAAACTAGAGAATATCAAACCAGAAGATTATGACGTTATTCTCATCATCGACACCTGTATAGGTTGCGAGGATTTTAATTGGTCTATGAAGAGCTTTCTGGATAGATTGGAAGATAACAACAATGTAGTAGTACTTATGACAACTGGCTATTCACACCACGAATACAGTTATGGCGGTGTAGATGCAATAACTGCAGCTTCAAGAATTGCAAATGAAGAGGAGATAGTTACCAGGCTTTCTGAAGAAATAGACAGAATTATTGCTGGAGAATAAGAAAGGAACCGAAGGCGTCAATGCGTTTAATCCCCATGCGGTAGGGTCAAGCAGATATTGGTTGTGGGATGTGAGATGTGGGGTGGCATAGAGCATGGGGCATGGAGAAATAATTGCGAATTGCGAAATTCGAATTGCGAATTTGAAAAGGCGTGGAGCATGGGGGAAAGACAGAGATCAGGACAAGAATAGCCGCTCCCATCGAAAACATGACGAAATAGGGTCGATTTTAACCTTCAGGGGATGAGCTCTGCTGGTGGTGGTGCCAATGGTCGATGGCGTTGGCGTAATAGGATAAAACGGGAAGCGATTCTTGGTCAGCCCTGAAGAGCCCGTCTGATTCAACAATCAAACGTCTTAGCTTCAGCATGTTCAGCGCAGTGGTAATAGTATGCTCACCGGATCTCTTTGAGAGATAAACCCGCGCGCCTTTCGATTGTAATCTCTCAATCAGCCGATGCACATACGCTTTCACATCGAATTCACTCAACCACTCTTCGGGATCCTCAAGGAAAACCGTAGCCACTAAAGACACCGGTAGAATAGGGACAATCTGCTCGATAGAAGCCATCAACTTCTTGCAGAGTTTTTCAACTTCAGAAAATCTGATCTTCCGGTCTAACGTGCTAAAACTAAAATCGTGTTCCTTACAATACTCCTGTGCGGAAATCGGCGGGCCAAAGTTGACACAAGCGTAGCCAAAGCGCTGCCACTTATTGCGAGCCATTAACCACAGGTTACGACAAATGAACCAGATGGTAGTTTTTGCCACAAAAAACATACTTCGTTTTTTCGCGGTAGGATCCAAGGCTCGCAACAAAGTCCGGTCCTCTAAGGTTCGATCGTAATTGAGCCCCACCGGGATGAAGACAATATCTCGATCCTTTTCAGGCCTGAAGTTGCGCAACATATAATCCACAAACCCCAGTTTGGGTTGCTGTAGCCGGCCATCACGACTAAGCCAGCCCTCGAGAAAAACGGCCTGGCAAACCCCTTCTTTGGTAGACATGTTGATATAACGCTGCAACACCAGCCGGTACAAGGGATTCCCGGAATTGCGCCGAACAAAATACGCACCCATGGCCTTGATCAGTGTTTGCAAAGGCCAGATTTTGGCCCACTCGCCAACCGCATAAGAGAGTGTGGTGCGCTCAGCAGCCAGAAATGCCACCAGGATGTAGTCCATGTTGCTGCGGTGATTCATGACGAATACCACGGTGGAATCAGGATTCACCGAGGCATACTGATCGTCTGAGTAAAGGCCAATGCGCACCCAATAAAGTGAGCGCGCAACTTTCTTTGCCAGCCAGTAAGCAATACGAAAATAGAGATAGGCATTGAATGATGGCACGATCTCTTTGGCGTAACTCTGGATTTCCGCCTGCACAACTTCACGAGGCGTACCAGTTTCCTGGGCGTGGGCCTGCATTGCTTCGATGACCTTGGGGTCGTAAACCAACCGATCGATCAATACCTGCCGTTTGGTGAGCTGAAAGGGTCTGATTTCGATGTCCAGGCGGGAGCCGATTTCATCTAGGACGCGATTGATTCGCCGCCGGAGAACCCAGCGGACACTGGGAATCATAACACGGTCCAGCACCGCCCATGCAGTGATGGCAAGCAGCAGGAGAAAGATCCAGATCGGTAACGTGACTTGACTCGTCATCTTGCAAGCCTGTCCATAGGAACAGCAGTAAGATCTTATTAACCCAAATACTACCTAACAGGCGGCGAGAATGATTGTCAAGAAAACAGGTGAGAAGGGCATAGAGCATGGAGCATAGAGCATAGGGTAAAGAAATTGCGGATTGCGGATTGGAAACAGGCTAAATCGGATAAACTGACCAAACCGGCTCAACAGAAATTGGGGGCAAGGCATATGGGAAGGATGAGCCTCTCTGACTATTTTTTACCTTGTGCCTTGAGCCTTTTATTAGTTCAACTTATCTTCTACCCGGTTCGTCTCTCCAGAACCGGTAGCGCAAGACCTTGTAGCCATTTCTAAATTGAATATCCTCTAAAAACACTTTCACGTTGGCTTTAACATCATGGCAAATCTGAATGTTGGCCTTATGAAGTTGTTCTGAAAGCGGCAAGTCACGAGCCACTTCAACCGTGTAATAATCAGAGTCTTGTTTTGCAGTAACCATATTCAAATTCCCTCCTGAGTTGGGGAAAGCAAGATTGAACACCGATTTATCTTCCCCACACTTATTAGTCTGCCACAAGACCCAATTTGTTTCACTTTTTATTTAAAAAATGTGGATTAACCACAGAGGCACATATCCGATGTAAATCTGAAATAAATGCTGAACCAAAGATGTGGGATGTGCGACGTGGGATGTGAGATTCACCATCTTTTCCTGGAGTTTATTATCCTACATCTCATATCTCATATCTCACATCCAGCTCGGATTTGTTTCGTTAGCCTCCCGTCGGTCGATATGCGGATTTCGTATTTGAGCCAACTCCGTGTCTCCGTGGTTAGTAAATAAAAGTGCATATCGAAATCTAGTATCCACAGTGTGCGGAGCTAAAGGCATAGATGCAAAGCAAAATCATTGATGGAAGCGACTGGAATTTCTTGCTTTTCTGCGCTTTTCAAACTCTGCCCTCAGCTTATCGAGTTTTTTCTGTTGATCGTTGTTCAGCATATTTCTTATCTGGGCAAAACCCTCATCCATTATCTTCTTTATCTCGGGGCGCTTCTTGCGGTAATACTCTCGTCGCCGCTCTCCCACCTGCTCGACGATCTTTCCTATTTTAATCTTCTGCTCCGGCGTCAAGCTCAGCTCTTTGGAAAGCTTTCTCATGATGAAGGCCTGTCTGGCCTTGGGATCCTTCCTGAACTGTTCAAACCGGTCCTTAAGGTAGATCCTCGTTCCAAAAGCGCCAGCCAGCACACCAAGGACAAACACGAGCAATAAACCTAAAATTAGTTTCCATCTCTTCATGGTTCCACCTCAGAGCCCTGCGAAGAGGGCAAAGGTTAGTTCTTCTGTACCATTACCGTTCATAAGGAGCTGAAACACATCGTACCCGGAGGTGAAGTCGGAAACAGCGAAAAGCACTGTCAGTCCAAGTATTAACAGACAAGTAACCGGAACAAGTCGCCAGACCAGTTGCTCGAGCATCTCAGAAAAGCTTGGTGTTGGCTGCAGAGCACCGAGCTCCCGAACACGGCGCATCACCTCCTGCTGCCACTGATCTCCAACTTCAACGTTTTCCTTTTGCCGATGCGCTTCTCTGAGTAGTGCTTGCAACACTTCATGTTCAGTCTTGGGCGGGTTCATGCGGTACCCCCTTCCTTTTGGTATTGCTTGCTTAGAAGCTTATGCAGTTTTTTGCGGGCTCGAAATGATCGCACTTTTACCTTGGCAATGCTCCATCCGAGGAGACCCGCGGCCTCCTTCTGCGAATACCCCTCAAGGTAGACCAACTCCAACACCATCCTGTCCGCCGCTGACAATCTATCTAAAGCCCAATCCAATATCTCCCTGGCCTCTTTTTGTAAGCTCTGTTCGTGGAAGGATTGGCTTGATTGAGCGGACACGGCCTCTTCCAGCCACACCAGGTGGTTCTCGGTAAGCGAACTCATGGGGAGTTCTCTAGATTTATAGTGTTTTCGCCAATAGTCATAACAGGTTCTCACGGCTATTGTTGACAGCCACTGTTTGAAGCTGCTCTCCCCTCTGAATGTCTGCAGTGATCGATAGGCTCGTATAAACACATCCTGCGCAGTCTCTTCTATGTGGTCATATGGTAAATGCTTCTTTAAGAGTATCATCACGTGATTTTGATACTTTCGCAGCAAGTGTTCAAAAGCATGTACGTCTCCAGCAACAACCTGTTCAACGATTTCAGCATCACCTGATGTGGGAGAGTCATTGTCCATTGTAGGTATCAGCCGGGTTCAGAGAGTACGCGCATCACCTAGCCTGGATATTTCATGAATCACTTGCTGCGGCCACGGATCTGGCCGTCCTTCCTGGCGTCCTCGGGTGTCGGTACCTGCGACGTACCGTTTAGGTACGCCTCGGAACCAATCCCGCGGTCCCGCGGGACGAGTTGCCAGGT
>JAJDNL010000261.1 GCA_022340745.1 Deltaproteobacteria bacterium | reverse complement strand
TCCGCTCCGCAAGGTAATTTCATCTGTTTTCAAAAATCGAAGGTCAAAAACTTGAATGGCTATTTTTTTCTTTTCAGCCGTTTTGATACTCGTAACGAAAATCTTAATTGATTCTCCTATTGTTTTTTATTAGTTGCATACGCTGAATAAGTTTTAACCATCTCTGGGTCTCCCTAAGCTATTTTGACGAGATTCTTGCCCTCGTTTTGTCTTTCATTCAACGTTCGATGTTGGACGTTCGATGTTCGATGTTGATCTTTTCCAGTCCCTCCTGGGCAAATACAACATAGCGCTTGCCGTTTACCCACTTTCACTAAGCTCCTTGATCCTGCTCAAACATGTATCAATGAGGAGTGTCGGAGAAAAGCCGCCGGCGAGCCGTTCATCGAAAGACTCGGGAACCTCTTTTAGCAACCGCACTACATTGGCATATTCAATTCTTGCCTCGTCACGTTTCCCTACCTCGCTGTAGAGATCCCCCAGGTTGAAACGCGCCAAGGCATGCTCGGAATTTAAGTACAAGACCCTCTTGAACTCCTCGATTGCCTTGCCCTCCTTTTTCCAGGTCCGATAGACTAGCCCCAGCAAATAATAGCCGGCAACAGAGAGGGGCTCATAGTTGATTATCCTTTCGCATAACTGCACTGCCTTCTCCAGATTGCCTTGATTGAGGAAGATCTCTGCTTGCAGTAGAAGAACACTTTCGGAAGCAGTTGATTTCTTCAGATAGGGCGCCAGAAGATCACCGGCTTGCTCAGGTTTGCCCAGTTCCAATAGCTCTTTGGCCCTGGTACAGATCTGTTGGGTCTCATCTACCCTCTGATCGGAAAGAACCTCCAGCCGCCGGCTGCGACCACTGGCAGGGGTGCGT
Source organism: Deltaproteobacteria bacterium (assembly GCA_022340745.1). Lineage (GTDB taxonomy): Bacteria > Desulfobacterota > Syntrophobacteria > BM002 > BM002 > BM002. The sequence goes on along the minus strand of JAJDNL010000261.1, from coordinate 24,435 downwards.
TGTCTGCCCCGCTTGCGCCTGGTTCGCCGAACTTTCCTTTTGGGACTCTTCCCCCGGGGTTCTTTTTTGTAGACAAAGGTCCCTCCCACCTGAACGGTGGTGAATTCATCTGAAAGGTAGCGCAAACTTTCAGAATAGCCGGCAAACAGGTACCCACCAGGTCGTAAGCTCTGGTAGAAATTATGAATGACTTTCTTAGTGGATTCATGCTGAAAGTATATGGTTACATTACGGCAGAAAATGATGTCCCAGCCCGACATTTCGAGGAGTGGATAAGGCTCGGTCATCAAGTTGAAGTAGCTAAATTCCACCATCTTCTTTATTGACTCGTCCAAATGGTATTTATCCTTTTTCTTACTGAAAAAGCGGTTCAGATACTCCTTTGGCACATCGCGGACGGAACGAGGCCCATAGACTCCCCGACGAGCAGCCTCTAGGGCCACACTACTCACATCGGTGGCCAGAATATGGACCGACGGATACTTCACGCTCCCCATTCCCGCAGCCACAAGCAAAGCAATCGTGTACGGCTCTTCACCGGTGGAACAGCCGGCACTCCAGATTCGCAGTGATGATCCTGAATCAGATTCACTTTTGAGAATCTCGGGGATTATGGAGTGTTCGAAAGCATCGAACTGGGCCTGATCACGGAAAAAATAGGTTTCTGGGATGATTATCAGGTTGAGTAGATGATCAAACTCTTTGGTACCTGCAGGGGAAGAAAGAAGTTGGAAATAGTCTGCAAAATTGCTGAGACCACAATCTTCCATCCTCTGAAGTAGATTCGTTCTCAGGAGGTCCTGTTTACTAGGCTCGAAGTAAATCCCGGCACGCTCTGCAATGAGATCCCGAAAACTTTTGAATTCTGTATCACTGAGTTCTAATTCCACCACTCTTTTCGCATCAATGGTTCCTGAAGGAATTCTGTTCAGAAATCCACTTTATGATTTGAGGTCCTATCTCTTCCAGCGGCAAAATCATCTCGGCCGCACCAAGTTCAATCGCTGCCCGGGGCATGCCAAAAATGATGCTGGATTGCTCATCTTGAGCGATGGTATGTCCACCACCAACTCGAAGACTCTTCAGCCCTTCTGCCCCATCTGAGCCCATCCCGGTAAGAATGACTCCAGTCCCTCGGTTCCCATAATGGGTCGCCACTGAATCAAAAAGTAGTTCTGCCGATGGTCGGTGGCCGTTAATCGGCAAGGACCTATTCAAACGCACAGTACCCACGTCGGTAACCATCATATGGTGGTCCCCAGGGGCTATCAACACTATGCCGGACTCTAGCAGGTCTCCCTCTTGGGCTTTCTTCACCTTCAGTCCCACTTCGTCATCTAGCCAGCGGACAAGGCCATCCAGGAAGCCAAGGCTCATATGCTGGACGACAACGAAAGCGGCATTCACTTCTTTGGGCATTCTTTTGAATAGCCGCATAAGAGCGGTAGGGCCTCCGGTGGAAGCCGCAATTGCAATCACAAAAGGGGGCTTACCTGGCCCAATTTGAGTTGGCGACACGGTCAGCGCCGCTTCAGGTTCAACCGTAATCCTATCCGTAGCCTGCCTCACCCGTGTGCAGGCCAGGGCTCGCATTCTGCGAAGGAAACTCGTCCTTATCTCCGGTCGGGTACGCCAGAGGTACAGCTCTTGCTTGTCAAGGACGTCCAGCGCCCCAGAGCTAAAAGCCCGAAAAAGTTTCTCCTCCTGGTTGCCCATGGATGCGGTGATCATAACTATGGGTACTGGCAACTTGGCCAGAATCCTCTCCACCGCCTCAAAGCCGTCGATCCCGGGGAGTCGGATATCCATGGTAACCAGGTCGGGTCGCAGTTGTAAGGCTACAGCCACTGCCTCCACACCATCAGCGACCCTCCCCACCACCTGAAACCGGGGATCCGTGGCCAGGATTTCTTCAAGCAGATCTCGGGCGCTCTTTACATCATCGACGATAAGCACCCGGATCGTCTCAACTGCCTCCTGTAAGGCTGAATTCTCAAATTGCTGGTCAGATGTCATGGTGCTGCACAACCTAAAAGGACAAGTGACATGGTAAAAGCAAAGAGTGCAATGATTTGGGCAATCTCGTTTCCAACTGGTGCTTTTCCCGCCTCTCTAACCTGTCTCGCCACCACTACCCAATGCTTCGTGCCTAGTCCCTAGTGCCTAGCAGAGTTTCAATGGCTTCAATGAGAAGTTTCTGGTCGAAGCTGCTCTTGACCAAATAGGCGTCTGCTCCAACCTCCAGCCCTCGCCGCTTGTCCGTTTCACTCTCCATGGAGGTTACGATTACCACGGGAAGATTCTTTGTCCGCTCATTACCTCTAATTTCCCTGGTAAGAGTAAAACCGTCCATTTTGGGCATGAGAATATCGGTAACTACCAGATCAAACCTATGCTGTCCAAGTTTGTTTAATGCATCCACACCATTTTCAGCAGTGACCACCTGGTAGCCGGCCGCTTCCAGGATGCTCTTTTCCATCTGACGCGTCACCACCTGATCTTCCACCACCAAAATCATGCGGCCGCCTGCCGCCCTGACAGTCTCTTCCGCAGGTTGTTCTCTTTCCGATCTCATCTCAAGCTGCTTGCGCCAAAGCAGCTGAGGTGCATCGAGGATGAGCGCCACCTCACCCGAGCCAAGGATAGTGGCACCTGCCACGTAGTCTACTTTTTTCAGATGACTACCCAGGTCTTTTGTAACAATCTCCCGCTCTCCTAAGATATCCTCGACGAGAAAGCCGACTTTTCGCTCTCCAGCCTGGAGGACCACAACCAAAGCCTTCTCCTCGACTGATGGACCGCCATTCCTTTCGCTCCATCCCAAAGTGGCGGCAAGACTTCGCACTGGTAGGATTTCTTCCTGGTGCACTATCGCTTGACGACCCTGGATAGATTTGATCTCCGGAGCCGGGACTTGAAAAGTTTTCGCCACCGAAAAAGTGGGAATTGCCAGGACTTCACCAGCACACTGGACCATGAGCGCGTGCACAGTGGCCAAGGAGAGCGGCAGGGAAATAATGAACCTGGTGCTTTTGCCCAATTCGGAAGTGACCTCCACCTGCCCCTTCAGTCTTTCTACGTTGGCGCGCACCACATCCAGCCCCACCCCACGTCCCGAAACATCAGTGACCATTCCACTTGTGCTGAATCCGGGTAAAAAAATGAGATCCAGAAGTTGGGCCTGGGTCCAGTCTGCTACATCGTGTTCCTCCACAAGTCCCTTGTCTATAGCCGCTTCCTGCAGGCGCAAAGGATCGATACCCTGGCCGTCATCCTCAAGGATTATCAGCACGTTACCACCTTCCTGCCGCGCCCCCAGTTTGATGATTCCCGTCTCCGCTTTGCCAGATTTGCGTCGAGCTTTGGGCGTCTCAATGCCATGGTCCAGAGCATTCCGCAACAAGTGGACAAGCGGGTCGCCGATCTGCTCTAGAATACGCTTGTCAATGGTTGTTTGTTCTCCTTCCACCTTGAAATTAACTTTCTTGCCAAATTGTCGGCTGAGATCGCGCACTGCCCTGGGCAGGGTATTCAATACGAGTGCCAGCGGCAGCATGCGAATTTCCATGCTGCGATGCTGAAGGCTCTCAATGTGACGCCCGGTATTTTCCGCAGCCTCCTGCAACCGACGGCTTGTCTCGTCCATCGTGTTGCCAAGCTCCAAGAGCTGGGTAATCAGGCTGGCTTTACTAACCATCTCAGGATCATTCAGATGGAGAGAGCCGGCTTCATGGAGCTGTAACCGTTGCCACCGATCACGAATGCCCACCAGGGTATTAATTTCATTGGCCAAATGGATTTGGGCGATAGCCGCCTCACCTGAAAGGTTTACGAGTTCGTCCAATTTGGTTGTTGGTACCCGCACGGTATCCACGGTCGGAACTCTGGTCTCGCGGACCTGGGACGGTCCAGTGACGGCTCGAACCGGTTCCGCCAACATGGCATCATCTTCGAGCTTGAGTTCTGGTATCAAACTGGCCAGCCGTGCCATGGTGCTTTCCGCGTCCACCTTAATACGCTTGCTCGCCGCCAAAGTATCCAACATCACGCTGAGAGCATCATTGGTCTCAAAGAGAGCATCGCAGGCTTCTGGGGTTACCGGTAGCTTGTTCTTCTGCAGAGCGCGAAGGACGTCTTCCATAGAATGAGCCAACTTTCCCATGCGTTCGAATCCCATGGTCATAGCCGACCCTTTCAGACTGTGGGCATTGCGATAGACTTCCTGCAAAGATTCACCATTGGCGGGTTCTTTTTCCAGGGTGGACAGCCCTCGATTAATTGCTTCCACATTGTCACGAACAGCTGCGATAAAGTCCGGCAGGAGCGGCTCCATATCCTTGGCAGCGGTTTCATGCTCCATGGCGGCAAACAGCAAGGGTTCGACTTCCTCCACCAGTTCGGCCACTCTGTCGGAGGGTACATCTCTCGTTCGGAGGAAATGCACAAAAAGATCCATCCCGTCGAAGAGGAGGTTGGCAAGAGTTTCCCCAAAAGGTAAACGATCCTCGTTTACGGCTACCAGAACATCCTCAAGAATGTGGGCCAACTGCCCAAGCTTTGGAGCCGTCAGCCGGTTGGCAAAGCCTTTGATGTTGTGTAGTTCTCTGCTGGCCCTATCTATGGAGTCTCGATCCTCTGGTTCATTTTCCAACCGCAGTAAGGCGTCGTTGAAATGCTCGAGGGCCTCGCGATAATCATCTTTTAGGATTGAAAACAGATCGGTATCTTCTGTCATAGCCTTAGCGCTGTCCGTTATTGCTCACTTCGTTTGCAGCAGAGCGCATAGCGCTAAGCGCATGGCCTTTTGAGGGCTAGCCTTTCACGCTTTGCGCCCTGCTCTATGCGCTATGCGACTCTAGACCACGGACTACTGACAACTGACTTTATTCGATCTTAAACTGGCTTACCCGGGCTCGAAGTTCCTCCGCGAGTCGGTTGAGATCACTGGCTGAAGATATGGAACTTTTTGAAGCTGCTGCCGTTTGCTGTGCTACTTTCGAGATTTCTCTCATGGTATTTACCACTTGTTCACTCGCCTCTTTCTGTTGATTTGTGGCAACGGAGATTTGCCGTGCTGACTCCGCGGTCTGCTCAGCCATGGCAATGATGTTTTCGAGGGCGTCCCGCACTTGATTCAACCGTATTGCCCCTTCTTCAACACCTTTGACGTTCTCCTCAGAAGCCAGAACCGAAGCATTGGCAGCAGACTGAATCTCCAGAAGCACGTCCCTGATAGTACCGGTCGATTTCACCACATCCTCAGCCAATCGCCGAATCTCTCCGGCGACTACAGAGAACCCCTTCCCCGCCTCGCCTGCCTTGGCAGCCTCAATGGCCGCATTAAGAGAGAGCATTTTGGTTTCAATGGCTATTTCGTTAATGATGTCAATTATCTCGCCAATTTGTTGACTCCTCTGGCCGAGCCTCAGAATTTTTTCAGAGCTCTCCTCGGTTTTGCTCCGAATCAGGGCCATGCTTTTTGTGCTTTCTTCCATAAACCCCTGCCCTTCCTCGGCGCTTTTCAACGTCTCATCAGCCACTGCTGTGACGGCGTTGCTGTTCTCGGCAATCTGTCGAGCAGTGGTGCTCAGCTCTTCCATCGTCGCGGTGGTCTCACTCACCGATGCTGCCTGCTGGGCCGCCCCGCTGGCCTGTTGTTGGGCTGAAGCCACAATTTCGCTGGATGAGTTGCCTATTCGTGACGCCGCCTCCTGGCTCTGTCCGGTCATTTCCCGTAAATTAGTTACCATGGCATTGATGGCCTTACCAAAAGGACCGGGGAAAGCCACCTGTTGACTGAGGTCTCCACCAGCTATTTGCTGTGCTTGTTCGGCCAATAAAGTGAAGTTCTGGTGCATAGTGTCGAAAGCCTCAGCTAACGCCCCCACCTCGTCACCGGAGGCCAAGATAACTTTTTCCGAAACCTCCCCGGCAGAAATCTGCCGGGCATACCGTCCCAATTTATCCAGGGGCCTGGTAAAACTGTTGGCAAGAATGTACGAAAGGTAGAAACCAATAATGAGAGTAACCAAACAAACAAGGCTGGTGATCCAGACAATGTGGTGCAGGGGAACGAAGAACTGGCTACGGTCAACCTCGCTCACCAAGAAGCCATTCGTCCTTTCCGGTTTTTGAAAAGCGTAGATTTTGCCCTGCTGTATGTCCACATACGTGCCAGAGGGTGTACGCTCGAGCTCTGCCAGAAGTCCAACCGGGAGTATGGGCTTCAATCCGTGGGGATTACTGGCCAGCACGGATCCGCTACTGGTCAAGAAATAGGTTGAGATGGCCTCACCAAGATCTAACTCTTCCACTGCCTTGACGAGCGCCTCGCCTTTCCCTCGACGAGCCAGATCCCCCCAGTTCTGCGTGCTGGAGGCAAGGCCGAGCTGGACGCGTTGCACTTCCACTGCCTGCCTTTCTAACGCTTTTTTGCTCTCTATAAAGCTAATCGAACTGACAAAAAGTACAGCGATAAGGACCAGTGAACCACAGGTGACCCAAAGTTTCTGGGAAAGACTCATCCCCTTCAGAGAAACCCGTTGTGGCAGGCAGCCCATTGCTGTGGCCATCTCCGGAAGGATGATACCCTCCAGGGTAAAAAGAGTGAAAAGGGAGTAGACCAAACAAATAACGATGCCTGCCAAAATGCTTTGCAGGCTCTGGCCCAGATTAAAATGAGCCTTGAGCCGCATGGCCAGAATTCCCAGCAAGAAAATGGAGTACCCAGTGAGAAAAAGGATCAGCGCCAAACGAGCAGGTAGTCTGGCCCCCAGTTGCACTATGGAGGTGGCCTCCTCCACATCGAGTTCGTCGCCAGCGGAAATCGTCCTCTCGAGGGAGAGCAGCGGTCGACCATACTGAAGTGGTAAGAGCACAAAAAGACCCAGGAGGAGACATGCTACAAGAGCATAAATCAAGAGAAAAGGAAGTACCTGACCGTCTGCCAGGTCAACACTAAGCCAGAGGTAGGGTAGCCCCAGGATGAGTACGACATAAACAAACAACATGGCCTGGTTCCAAACAATCCTTTTTTTAAGTCCACTCATGGGAAATGTATCCTTCTATTGGCTCATTGTGTGATTGGTATTGGAGGTCCACGAGGAGCACCAGTTCATTCTCCCACTGGCAAACACCCCATAGTTGCCGCCACCGCTTTTGAACCTCGAGCAGCGGTGGTAGCGGTTGTATGTACGTAGCAACATCAATGGTAATAAGCTCGCCAACCTGGTCAACTCTGTAGCCCACTTTTTCCCCAGCCTGATCTACCACCAAGAGTTGCCGATGTTCTTCGTTCGTTTCTCGAGGCAGGCCGCATATTGACCGAAGATCCATCACCCTGAAATCGCTCGCTCCTTCACTTACATGGGTCGAACGCCTCTGACCGGCAGGACGGGTCAATTGGGCAAGCTGATCTGCCTCTACACCCAGAAGAAAGGGGCCCACCCAAAAAGTGAGAATCGCCAGGGTGGAAGTCTCGCTGCTCTCTGCCATGGTTATCCTTGGTACGAGTACATGCCTTCTGCTTGAAAAATCCCTTCCAGTCTAATAACAGTCAAAAAACCCTCACCCCAAGGCGCTGCGCCCTCGAAAAAAACTCGCTGAGATGTCCCCGCCAGAAGCGGCTCTTCACTTAAGTCCTCAGGGGCCAGGTTCACCAGGTCGCCAATATCATCTACCAACAAGCCTGTTCGCATCCCAGCGTGCTCTACCACGATAAGGGCTTGGTCCTCGGTGGGTTCACCCTGCGGCAAGCCAAAAAAACTTTTCAGGTCAATCGCGGAGAGCACCTCACCCCGAAGATTTATCACGCCCAGAATGTGATCGGGGACACTGGGAACCCGGGTAACTTTCGGCGGCGGCAAGACTTCGACCAGTTCGTATACGCTTAAACCATACCAATCTTCATTGAGGAGGAAACTGAGATACTGTTGGTGAGGGGATTCTATTGTTTCTGAGGCAAGCTGATCTTGCTGAGTCCTTCGAACCTGGTCAAGAATCTTTTTCCCTGGTCCGGTTGGGGAATCTGGCATGCAATCAACTCCTCACTCCCATTCGGCAAGACAAATCAATCCACGACGGGGAACTCAATCATAGAGAACACGCTACAGCGTAGTTATCATTAAACTCGAAATCCAAAGCACAAAGCACGAAATGGTTCGACAAGCCGTTCGACAGGCTCACGGTCCTGAGCGTAGTCGACGGACTCACCACCCTGAGCCAGGTCGAAGGGCAAATTCGAAATACATAATGTTCAAATGTTTCAAACAGTTTGATACTCAAAAAATGCTGTTCATTATGATGTTTGGATTATTCGAATTTTGAAAATTTGAAAATTGTTTCGAAACTGGGGCCCCGCCCGTAGGGTGGGGAGTCCGAAGGACCAATTTCGATATTCGGATTTTTTCTTTATCTCGCTCTCTGTGTCCTCCGTAGTCGAGCCAACAACTATATTCTGTAGAAGTACTTCACGCGCCCTGCTATTGCGCCCGGCCATAGATGGACAATACCCGGTTAATCCTGGCTAGCAAAAGGTTAGCAACAATTGGTTTCGGGATGTAATCATCGGCACCCGCCTCCAACCCCTCCACCTCGCTCTCCACTTCGTCTTTGGTGGTAAGGAGGATTACCGGAATAATGCTGGTCTGCAACTGACTCTTTAGTTTTTTTACCAAGGAAAGGCCATCCATGTTAGGCATCACCACATCGGAGATGATCAGATCGGGCCTTTCCCGATATACTTTCTCCAGCGCTTCCTCCCCATCCGTGGCCAGTACCACATCATACTGGGCTTCAGTCAACACCTTTTGCAACATCTTGCGAATGAAAGGGTCATCGTCCACCGCCAGTACCCGCAGTTGCGCCCCCAAGCCTTCTGCAGTCTTTTCCGTCGGAGCTTCTGCAGTCATATCCACCGGAGCTTCTGCAGTCATTTCCACCGGAGCTTCTGCGGCCACCTGTTCCATGGCTGGCTGGCGGTCTTCTCGTTCAGGCGGCGGCGCCACCCTCATGAGCTCTTCAACAGAGGTGACTCCCTGAAAAAGCTTGTCTCGACAATCGCCAAAGAGGTTTTTAATTCCCCGCTCTCTGGCGTCCTCAGCAATCTCGGTATCCGCGGCGCCTTGGACAATCAATTTCCGCAAATCATTGTCCACCATGAGCATTTCATAGATTCCCAGACGACCTAGATAGCCTGAGAACTGGCACGCCTCACAGCCCTGACCCTTCTTAATTTTCTCGAGAGCCTTGCCGTCTCCAGATATCTCCAGTCTGGTGATCAGCGTCTTATTCAGCTTTTCAACCACCGTGCAGTGGGGACAGTTCTTTCTCACCAGACGCTGTGCCAGTACGCACAGGAGAGAGGAGGCGATCACATAAGGATCGACTCCCAGGTCCACCAACCGCGTTACCGCCGCGGCAGCATCGTTGGTATGCAGCGTGGTAAGGACCAGATGCCCAGTATTGGCGGCCTGAAAGGCTATTTTGGCGGTCTCAGCATCGCGGATCTCCCCCACCATGACCACGTTGGGATCCTGGCGCAGAATGGAGCGGAGTCCGGAGGCAAAAGTTATACCCGCTTTTTCATTTACCTGGACTTGGTTGATGCCGGGTAACTGGTACTCCACCGGATCCTCAACAGTAACGATATTAATTACCTCGGACTTCAGCCGATTGAGTGAGGCATACAGTGTCGTACTTTTGCCGCTTCCCGTTGGACCCGTGACCAGGATAATTCCCTGCGGCCGGGTAAGTATGGCGGCTAACGCCTTTAAGTCATCAGGACTGAAGCCAAGCTCCTCGAGGTCGATGAAAGCCTTGGACTGATCAAGGACGCGGATTACCACCTTCTCACCAAAAATAGTCGGCAAGGTGGATATCCTCATGTCATATTGATTGTTGCCAACCTTGAGTTTGGTCCGTCCGTCCTGAGGACGTCGCTTGGTGGCAATGTCCATATCGCCGATTATTTTGATTCTGGAGACAAGCGGAGCCAGGGCCGGCAGCCCCACCTTGAAGATGTTTTTCATCATTCCGTCAATGCGGTAGCGTACGGTTACCTCTTTTTCCTGGGGTTCGATGTGGATGTCACTTGCCTGCAATTTGATGGCATCGGCGAGAATGGCATTGGTCAAGCGCACTATGGGAGCGATTTCAGATTGCCGAATGAGTTCATCAACGTCATATTCGTTTTCATCTCGCTCCTCGGCAAGTACTTCCACCTCCTCGGACGGGACCATGGTGGCGAACAGGTCGAGGTCAAACTCATCCGGGTAATTGTCATCGATGGCCGCGCGGATATCTTCCTCGGTGGCAACCGCAACGGAAACATCGAGACCTGTCTTGAACTTGATCTCGTTAATGGTGGTATAGTCCAGTGGGTTGGCCATGGCCAAGCGCAAACGCCTACCTGTCTTCTTGTAAGGAATAAGGAGCTTCCTGTGTGCCTGCTTGCGAGGAATAGTCTCGATTACCTCTTTGGAGATTTCCAGTTCCTTCAGCTTGACGTAAGGGATATTGAGTTGTTTGGACAGAGCCTTACAAATATCCTCGTTCTTGGCCCATTCCTTCTCGATGATAATCTTGCCCAGCTTCCCCTTCTTCTCTTTCTGCTCTTCTAATGCCTGTACCAGCTGATCTTCATTGATCAGTCCGGCTTCCACTAGAATCTGGCCAAGTTTTTTCCGCCGCATATTCTGCATACCTTACAACCCTGCGAGTTGCCATCCTCTTAAAACTGTATCTTGCCGTCCAGCCAAACGAGAGGTACAGAATCCGGACCCAAAGGACCCGATTTCAGGGTTTCAGGTGTCAGGTATCAGGTGTCAGGAAGTAACAAAAAAACTGAAACCTGAACACTGAAACCTGAAACCTCTACAAGAGCTCGTACCTACACCGGCAAAGCCATTAAACTCTGACCTGGCCCTAAAGACCAGGTTTTCGATGTTGAATAAAGTAGGATTCGCCATGGGTTCTTGTTTGCAGTTCATTAGCATATCCATAGAATATTTACAACAAATATGGATGGTTGCCAGGGTTCCGTCCCTCTCGTATAATCAAATGGTAACGCTTAATTTGGAAAATTGAGTATGTTGTTGGAAAAGGTACATAATACAGTTATGAGCCACCGAATGCTTCAGTCAGGCGATCTGGTCGTGGTCGCTGTGTCCGGTGGCCCTGATTCGGTCGCTCTCTGCCATCTCCTCCACAGACTCCGGCACAGCCTCAAAGTGGAGTTGGTGGTGGCTCATGTCCATCACGGACTCCGTGGTGCTGAAGCAGATCAGGACGCCCTTTTTGTTGAAAATCTCAGCCAGCAGTTAAGCTTGCCAGTCGTGGTGCAAAGGCTACAAGTCGGCAGCTGGCAGAAAGAGCACGGCGGCTCCCTGCAAATGGCAGCACGTGCTCTCCGCTATCAATGTCTCCATCAGGTAGTGGCCGAAAAGGGGGCAAGCAAGATTGCCTTGGGCCATAATGCTGATGATCAGGCTGAAGAAATCCTGCTCCGCATCCTTCGCGGCGCTGGTCAGCGCGGCCTCAGCGGTATGGACCCTTGCAATCACAAAGGGATTATCCGCCCGTTGTTGGAATGCCACCGTCACGAGATCATGGCCTATCTTGAAGGCCACGGTCTTGCCTTTCGACACGACAGCTCAAATCTGAAGCCGTGGTGCCAGCGCAATTTATTACGGCTGGAATTGTTGCCACAACTTCAGCAGGCATTCAATAGCAATTTAAATGCCACTTTACTGAGAACCAGTAAGATCTTCCGAGAAGAGGAGGACTTCTGGGAGTCGCATCTCGCTTCCTGGCTGAATGAGCATTCATTGAATCACGGGGATGGTGGAATCCGTTTTCCGATCAGACCATTGCTCGAAACGCATCCTGCCATGCAAAAACGTTTGCTGCGGCGGGTGGTGCAGGAGGTCAAAGGAGATCTGAGGGAATTTGGCTTTCATCATACTGAAATTCTTCTAAAATTGTGTCGATCACCTGCTGCCAATCGTCAGCTTGACCTCCCTGGTGAGGTTCGAGCTGAAAAAAGCTACGATTGGGTGACCGTAACTTTGCGACACGAGACGGTCGAGGATTTTAGTTTTGAGATCTCAGATCACGGCCTTCACTCGTTCCCCCCGCTAAATCATAGCATGGAGGTTGCATTACTTACTTCGGGTATACCCGTTGAATTCAGGCAGGATCCGAACGAAGCCATCATGGACCTGGACAGGGTCTCCTTTCCCCTTACTCTCAGGTCCAGCAAGCCCGGGGACCGTTTCCGCCCTTTAGGGTTGGGGGGCAGCAAGAAGCTTAAGGACTTTCTTATTGACGCCAAGATACCCAAGAGCCAGCGGCGGCAGATTCCAATCCTTTGTAGTAAAGACCATATCATCTGGGTTGTTGGCCACCGGCTGGACGACCGGGTAAAGCTATCTTCGCATACTCGTCGATCGCTTCGATTCCGTTACCTAGAAGGCTTGGTTGAAAGGCAGTAACCACTGAGCAGCACGCGCTCAAGAAGTCCCGATGGGTTACAAAACCTAAGGATTCAGATTTGTTAGGTCGGCGCTCAGCATTCAACTACAAGCTAGCAAATCTTTGGGAATATGAACCGCAGAACCGCAGAACAAGGAACCGCAGAATATCGAAGTGAAAAACATTGTCTTATTCTTCTCTAAAACTTCTGCTGTTCGAAATTCTTTGTTCGATATTGTCCTTCGGACTCCCCACCCTGAGGGCGGGTCCCCAGTTTCGATATTCAAAATATAAAAGAGGCTGACCCCGCAGGGCGGGATCTGGGACTGGCCGTGAGGAGCAGATTTGCAATGTTGAGTAAAGATTGGCTTGGCATGGCTTTCGCAGGGGAAATGATCGTGATTTTTGTGGGTAGCAACTACCATGGTTAAGGCCATATCCTCGCCCAAGAACCGTCATTGACATTTACTTTGCAATGACTAATTTGATATGCTAGTACTACGGACCCAAAATGGACAATGTAATATACTTTTTTGAGGAGAATCGAATTGAGCCCTTTCTATAAAAACCTTGCACTTTGGCTGGTGATAAGCTTGATGGTCATCCTGCTGTTCAACATGTTTAACCACCCCGGCCAAAACAAGCGGGAGACAAGCTACAGCGAGTTTATGGCCGCCGTCTCTGACGGCGAGGTGAATCAAGTAACCATTCAAGGGAACGACATCTATGGTAAATACAAAGACGGCACTGCTTTTCGAACCTTCGTTCCCAACGATCCGGACCTGATTCGAGTGCTACGGGATAAGGGTGTTCAGATAACAGCAAAAGCTGTAGAGGAGTCGCCCTGGTTCATGACGATCCTGATCAGCTGGTTCCCAATGCTTCTGCTGATTGCCGTATGGATCTTTTTTATGCGTCAAATGCAGGCCGGTGGCGGCAAAGCAATGTCGTTTGGAAAAAGTCGGGCACGCCTCGTCTCTGACTCGGCCCGCAAAGTGACCTTCGAGGATGTAGCAGGTATAGAAGAAGCCAAAGAAGAGCTTGAAGAAGTCATTGAATTCCTTCGAGATCCCAAAAAATTTACCAAACTGGGGGGGCGTATACCCAAAGGGGTACTGCTCGTTGGATCCCCTGGCACAGGAAAAACCTTACTGGCCCGTGCAATAGCCGGTGAAGCCGGGGTGCCGTTTTTCAATATAAGCGGCTCCGATTTCGTGGAGATGTTTGTGGGTGTGGGTGCCTCCCGCGTGCGCGACCTCTTCGTTCAGGGGAAAAAACACGCTCCCTGCATCATTTTTATTGATGAAATAGACGCGGTGGGACGCCATCGAGGAGCCGGTCTTGGAGGTGGTCATGACGAGCGGGAACAAACCCTCAATCAACTTCTAGTGGAAATGGACGGCTTTGAATCAAATGATGGCGTGATTCTTATTTCCGCCACCAACCGCCCGGATGTGCTAGACCCTGCTTTGCTCAGACCTGGTCGCTTCGACCGCCAGGTGGTGGTGCCACTTCCAGACCTAAGGGGGCGGGAGGGCATTCTCATGGTTCATGTCCGCCACACGCCTTTGTCATCTGATGTGGACCTGAGCGTCGTTGCCCGAGGAACCCCTGGGTTTTCTGGAGCTGATTTGGAAAATTTGGTAAATGAGGCTGCATTGCTCGCAGCGCGGCTCAACAAAGAGATGGTTGAGATGATTGACCTGGAGCGCGCCAAAGACAAGGTTATGATGGGCACTGAGCGCAAGAGTATGATTATGAGTGAGAAGGAAAAGCGCAACACCGCCTTTCATGAGGTGGGCCATGCGTTGGTGTCCAAGTTTCTTCTTGGAACAGACCCCGTCCACAAGGTAAGCATCATCCCACGGGGCCGAGCCCTTGGTGTGACCATGACTCTGCCGATCGAGGATCGCTACTCCTATGACGAAGAATACATGAAAAATACCCTGGCGAAACTAATGGGCGGCCGGGTCGCAGAAGAGCTTGTTTTTGACCACAAGACCAGCGGTGCCAGTGATGATATAGAAAAAGCAACCACCATAGCCCGCAAGATGGTAACGGTTTATGGCATGAGCGAGTCCATGGGACCAATCACTTTTGGACAAAAAGAGGAGGCGATCTTTCTCGGTCGAGAGATCGCCCAGCACCGGGACTACAGTGAGAAAACTGCCATCAGCATTGACGAGGAAGTCCGGCGCATCGTAGATGAGGCTTATAACACCGCCAAAGGGATCCTCCAGGAGCATGAAGACCTTCTCCACAAAATTTCCGAAACCCTCATCGAAAAGGAAACCCTGGATGGCAAAGAGATCGATGCCATTATAGAGGCCGCCAAGCCGGGCCTAGAGTTCACCCGAACGGTAACCGCCGAAGATGCGGTTGCGGAGGAACGCCGCCAGGCCGGAGGCAGCCAACCTCAACCGGAATCCCAAGGAAAAAGGGATCCAATTACCGCCAAAGAAACAGACCTTCCCAAGGATAAGCTCGGAGAGACCCAGGCGTGAACCGGGCACGCTTTACCATCCACTGCGACGAACAAACCTTGGAGTTGGGCCAGCGGTCCCTGCTCATGGGGACCATTAACGTTACTCCCGATTCATTCTCCGACGGCGACCATTTTTTTCAAACAGAGAAAGCCATCAAACAGGGAGAGCTCCTCGCCTCTGAGGGGGCGGATTTGCTGGATGTCGGCGGCGAATCCACCAGGCCATTTTCTGATCCTGTACCCTTGGAAGAGGAACTTCGGCGGGTCATTCCGGTTGTAAAGGAACTGGCAAAGCGCACCACTATTCCCGTTTCCATTGACACCTGCAAAGCCGAGGTGGCTCGAGCGGCTTTGGATGCAGGGGCAACGATGATCAATGATATCAGCGGGCTGCGCTTTGATCCACAGATGGTAGAACTGGCTGCAACTGCACAGGTTCCGCTCGTTCTTATGCATATGCAGGGAACCCCTCGAACCATGCAGGTCGAGCCGCACTATGGATCATTGTTTTCCGAAATCATTGCTTTTTTGGAAGAACGCATTCAATTTGCTTGTACCGGAGGGGTCTCCCGCGAGCGCATCATTGTTGACCCGGGCATTGGCTTTGGCAAGAGCGTAAACCACAATTTGCGGTTGATCAAGCACTTGGATGCTTTGGCCACACTAGGCTTACCTATCCTCCTCGGCACTTCACGCAAGTCTTTTATTGGTGCGGTGCTGGACAAGGAAGTCACCGAGCGTGAACCTGGTACATGGGCCACTGTCTGCGCAGGCATAATCAAGGGAGCCCATATAATCCGAGTCCATGAAGTTGCCATCTGCCGTCAGATGGCTGATATGATAGACGCTATAATAAACGCCTAGCGCATAGCGCTAAGCGTTTAATCTATTGAATTGTTAGTCAACTATTCCTAAACTCGTCTAGATTTCGCTATGCGCTCTGCACTATGCGCTTTGCGACGAACAGGGGCCTTATATGGGTAAAATTTTCGGAACAGACGGGGTTAGAGGCGTAGCCAATGTCTACCCCATGACAACGGAAATGGCCATGCAGTTGGGGCGGGGCGTCGCTCACGTCTTCAAAAATGACAAGCGCCGTCACAAAATCGTCATTGGTAAGGATACCCGACTCTCAGGCTATATGATTGAAAACGCTATAGCCTCAGGCATCTGTTCCATGGGAGTGGATGTGCTCCTGGTGGGACCACTTCCTACCCCGGGTATCTCCTTCATCACCAACAGCATGCGGGCGGATGCCGGTGTGGTCATTTCTGCCTCCCACAATCCTTTTCAGGACAATGGCATAAAGTTCTTTTCCCGCGACGGTTTCAAGCTCGACGATGACATAGAGGAAAAAATCGAGGAGCTTATTTTCTCCAATAACATTGATCATCTTCGACCAACCGCCGAAGAGGTGGGTAAGGCCTTCCGAGTGGATGATGCCGTGGGCCGGTATGTAGTGTTCTTGAAGAATACCTTCTCTAAGAACCTCACTCTGGACGGCATCAAGATTGCGGTGGATTGTGCCAACGGCGCCGCTTATAAGGTTGCGCCCGCTGTGTTCGAGGAACTGGGAGCCAACCTAATACTCACTGGTGTGAAACCGAACGGCTACAACATAAACGACGACTGTGGTAGTGTTTACCCCCAGGTGACTGCTGATCTGGTGAAAGAATCTGGAGCTCAGCTGGGGATTGCTTTTGATGGAGATGCAGACCGGCTCATTTGTGTGGACGAAAAGGGAACAGTGGTGGACGGCGACCAGTTAATGGCAATTTTTGCGGCCCGGATGCTCAGAGAAAAACGGCTGAACCACTCTACCCTGGTCACCACCGTCATGAGCAATATGGGACTGGAGATTACCCTCAAGTCCCTGGGCGCTCGTCTGGAGCGGACTGCGGTGGGTGACCGCTATGTGGTGGAAAGAATGCGAACTGGTGGCTTTAACCTGGGCGGTGAACAGTCCGGCCACATCATTTTTCTTGATCACAATACCACTGGCGACGGAATCCTTTCCGCCCTTCAGCTCCTGGAGGTTATGCTTACTGAAAACAAGCCCCTGTCCGAACTGGCTGCCATTATGGATCGCTATCCTCAACATCTGGTCAATGTCCGCGTCAAAGAGCGCAAACCTCTGAATGAGTTCCCCGAGATTACCCGTGCCGTGGAGCAGGTTGAAGAAAAACTAGGCGATGATGGCCGCCTCCTCATCCGGCCTTCCGGCACTGAGCCCGTGATAAGGGTAATGATTGAGGGGAAAGATAAGGATCTAGTGGTGGAACTTGCCGAGGAGACCGCGGCCACAATTGAAAGAGTAATGTCATAGAGCCATGTTACTCGCGATTGACATAGGCAATACCAATACCGTCCTGGGACTGTACCGGAGTGCTGAACTCGTCACCGATTGGCGCATTCGTACCGAACAGGACATGACCGCCGATGAATATGGTATTCTTATGCACAACCTCTTTGCAGCCAAGAATGTCCACTTTAGAGACGTGACTCACATGGTGACCTCATGTGTAGTACCCCCAATGCTCAACACCGTGGTCGAATTCGCCAACAAGTACTTTGAAATTGAACCTCTTCTGGTCGGGCCAGGAATCCGCACCGGAATGCCCATCTACTACGACAATCCCAAGGAGATTGGTGCCGACCGGATTGTCAATGCAGTAGCTGCCTATGAAAAATATAAGACCAGTGTGATTATTGTCGATTTCGGCACTGCCACTACCTTCGATTATGTCTCCCCCAAAGGCGAATACTTGGGTGGAGTCATCAGTCCCGGAGTTATGATCTCCTGCGAAGCACTCTTTCAAAAAGCCTCAAAGCTACCGAGAGTAGAGATTTTCGCCAAACCCAAAGCCGTTCTCACCAAGGACACCATTAGCGCCATGAACGTTGGCATTGTGTATGGTTATGCCGGTCTCGTGGATGGTATAGTGAGCCGCATCAAAGAGGAGGCCGGTACCAATCCCATGGTGGTGGCCACCGGTGGCTTGGCCCGTTTAATTGCGGCTGAATCTGAAGAAATTGAACTGGTTGACGACGACCTCACCTTGGAAGGACTCAGAATCATTTTTGAACGCAATCAGGCTGAAGAGAAATAGACGCGGGTCCTCGCCCGCAACCTTTGCAGCGTCATACCAATTGAAGCTCCCTGCAGTCCGCCTGCGGCGGACAGGGAATCTTCGAAATGTAAGGAATCAATCCATTTTATTGTAGTTCGCTCGCTAACCCCGTCCGCCTCAGGCGGACTACGGGGAGTGCGCTCGCTGTAGCATTTTCAGGTAGTCAAAAACGTCAGGTCGAGCACATCCATTTCTTATGACAACCTTAATCAGACCACCCCGACTGCGACCTGGAGACCGGGTAGGAGTACTGGCACCGGCCAGTCCCTGTCCGGTGAACGAACTTGAGACTGGCTGCATCATTTTGGAAAAGCTGGGTCTGGAGGTAGTTGTGGACGTGGGAAGCGAGAGCCTTCAATCAGACTACTTGGCCGGAAGTGACGAATACCGTGCCTCGCGTTTCAACCAATTCGTCCAGGATCCCGAAATAAGGGCTCTGTTTTGCGCCCGGGGGGGGTACGGCTCCCTGCGTATTCTTCCAGAACTCTCATACGATCGCTTACGATCTACTCCCAAACCACTGGTAGGCTTTAGTGACATCACCGCCCTACTTCTCGCCTGTTACAGGCAGACCGGCTTGGTTTGCTTCCATGGCCCTACCGTTTCTACCCTGGCCACGGCAGACCAAGACACTGTTGATTCTCTTTGGCAGGCCCTGAATAGTACTGAACCCATGCACGTGCATTTTCCTGAGGCACTTTGCCTCAAACCGGGGAGTTGTGAGGGAACCTTGCTTGGCGGTAATTTTACCACCCTCAGTCACCTGCTGGGCACGGATTATTTCCCATCATTTGCTGGCGCTATTCTCTTGCTGGAGGACAGAGGTGAGCCCACATACAGGATTGACCGCATGTTGACCCAACTGCTTCACACTGGTTTCTTTGGTAATATCAGCGGTCTTATTCTGGGTGATTTTTCTGAAAGTGGACCACGCGATGAACTCAATGAATTGGTCCTGGAACGGCTTGTCTCGACCTCCTTTCCCATACTCTCCGGCGTTCCCATTGGCCACGAGCAGCAAAACCTTACCCTCCCCCTCGGCCTGCCCGCAACTTTGGACACAGGATCCGGCACCCTAACCTATCACCAGGCAGCTACGACACCATGAGCGGGGAAAAGAAAATTCTGCAGCTGTTATTAGACGCTGTCGCTGGAGGTGTGTTTCCTGGGGCCGTACTGTTGGTTGCTCGTCACAAGGAGACCCTCTTCTGTGAAGCGGTGGGAAAAGGAGCCGTACTTCCAGCACCGCGCCTCATGACCAGCCAAACCCGTTTCGACCTGGCCTCCCTTACAAAACCTCTGGCCACTGCCTTGACGGTACTCTGTCTTGTCAGCCAGGAAAAGCTTAAACTGGATTATTCACTGGCAAAACTTCTGCCCTCAACGAACATTCCCCAGGACAAGAAGGAAATCACCCTCAGACAGCTGCTCTGCCACTGCTCTGGCCTCCCAGCTTGGAGGCCGTATTACCTTTCCTTGCAGACCCTTCCCCTTGAAGACCGTAAAACAATCCTACGTCAAATGATCTTACAAGAAACCCTCTACAGTTCCCCAGGCACCACAACTACTTACAGCGATTTAGGGTTTCTCCTTATCGAGTGGATCCTTGAACAGACGAGCGGTCAGAATCTACACCATTTCACCCGGCAAAATCTCTTTGGCCATTTGGACTGTGCCACCCCCGCCTTCCTCCCCTTGGATCGAGGGCCAGTCAAAGATCCCGACGAATTTGCTGACACCGAATACTGTTCCTGGCGAGCAAAAACCCTCTCTGGGCAGGTCCAGGACGAGAATGCCTATGTTCTCGGCGGCGTGGCTGGCCACGCTGGACTGTTCGGCACGGCCTCGGAGGTCAAATGTGTCCTCGATGCTATTTTGGACACATTGTCAACCGGAGACACTTCGACTCCCTGGTCCAGAGAAAGGTTGTCCGAGTTCCTGCGGCCGGCCTGTCTTGATCCTACCAGCACCTGGGCGTTGGGATTTGACACCCCTGCCTCCTCGAATTCCAGCGCTGGTCGTCATTTCTCGGCAGAAAGTGTTGGCCACCTCGGTTTCACCGGTACCTCTTTTTGGCTTGACTTGCAAAGAGAGATGGCGGTAATTCTTCTCACCAACCGTATTCATCCCAGTCGGGATAACGAAAAGATCAAGGATTTCAGACCGCTGCTCCACGATGCAGTGATGGAGGAATTCGGTTAAACAGCAGACAGCTTGCAGCAGACAGCGGGCAGAGACCAGAAGTTGGAGATCAGAGAGCTGAGTATAGAGCGGGAGGAAATGAGTCATGAAATCCTCCTGTGGGAGTGGCTTTCCAGCCGCGATATTATGGCTTTAACGATTTCAACGACTTGTACGATTTGAAAAACTTGAACGGCTCCTCTGAGACTATGACCAAAAGGCCATTTGACACAACCATCCGAACCATCCACCTCATCGGTATCTGTGGTACCGGCATGGGAACGCTGGCGGCGATGCTGCAGGAAGCAGGCTACCTGGTACGGGGCTCAGACCAAAATGTTTACCCTCCCATGAGCACCTTCCTCGCCTCCCGAAACATTCAGATCAAAGAAGGGTATAGAGCCGGAAACCTGGACCCCTCCCCTGATTTGGTGGTGGTGGGTAACGTCATACGGCGGGACAACCCCGAAGCGGTGGCCGCTGTGGACCTAGGCCTCGACTACTGTTCCATGCCTCAGGCCTTGCATCGCTTTTTCTTGAACTCATCTCAATCGGTGGTGGCAGCTGGAACTCACGGCAAGACAACTACCGCGGCACTACTTGTCTGGCTGCTCACCGTGGCCGGATTGGATCCGGGCTGCCTGGTAGGTGGATTGATGGCCAATTTCCAACAGAGCTATCGCCTTGGGCGTGGTCCTTACTTCGTGGTGGAGGGGGATGAGTATGACACCGCCTTTTTCGACAAAGGACCCAAATTTCTCCACTACCAACCGCACATATGTGTGCTCACCAGCGTTGAGTTCGATCACGCCGATATCTTCCCAGACCTGCAAGCGGTGGAAAACGCCTTTACCCAATTGGTGACGAGCATTCCAACGGATGGTCTCCTCATAGCCAATGCTGACGACCCGGGGGCCTCTCGCTTGAGTCAAAAGGCCCACTGTCGGCTTGTGACCTACGGTCTGCAAAAACCAGCGCAAATGAGGGGAAAGATGGCGGAATATACCGTTGGTGCTACCCGCTTCAATGTTTCCGGGCCACAAGGGTTTGAGGCGAGCTTCAACTCACCCCTTGCGGGAGCACACAACGTAAGTAACACCTTGTCCATGATTTCCCTGGCTCACCAACTTGGTCTGAACCCAGGAACTATCCAGGAGACACTTACTACTTTCAGGGGCGTTCGCCGTCGCCAAGAGGTAAGGGGCGAGCCAGGTGGGGTCACAGTTATTGATGATTATGCCCACCACCCCACTGCGGTACAGGCAACTCTCGAGGCGTTGCGTCCATTCTATGCAGGCCGCCGCCTCTGGGCCATTTTCGAACCGCGGACCAATTCCAGCAAGAGAAGGGTCTTCCAGGAGCGTTACGCCACGGTTTTCGATGCAGCCGACCTGGTGCTTATCAAGGAACCTCCCGGATTGCAGAGCATTGCTCCGGAAGAGCGGTTGTCAGCAGCTCAGCTCGCAAAGGATATCAGCAAGCGCGGGGTGGAGGCCCACTATTTCCCCGAGGTAAACGCCATGCTTCCCTTCATTCTATCCGAGGCCAAAGCTGGAGACGTACTCCTGATCATGTCCACCGGATCCTTTGATAATCTGATTGATCGGCTATTGGAGGGACTCAGCAAGAGGTCGGCATAACCATAGAAAGCACAGAGAGGATTTCTTCAGCTAGTACGTTGAACCTACTTTTACGACACACAATATATGGTACCAA
Source organism: Deltaproteobacteria bacterium (assembly GCA_022340745.1). GTDB lineage: Bacteria > Desulfobacterota > Syntrophobacteria > BM002 > BM002 > BM002. The sequence goes on along the minus strand of JAJDNL010000261.1, from coordinate 2,451 downwards.
ATCTAATTCCAGTGCAGTGTGAATTAAGGGATGTTATGTTTACTCCTAGCAAGCCAATAGGGAAGTTTATATAACTCGATCATAAATGGACTTCTGCAGACGTAACTTGAATTATGACATTAGAGAATCAGATTATCCATAGATCAGGCGGTGAGGATCCAATCGACCGTAAGTATAGTCATGTTGCGCCTGATTATGATAGCCGCTGGTCATTTTACATTCAGGCAACTATTCGCGAAACGGTAAAGCGATTGGATCTTCAGGATTCTGATAGATTGTTGGACATCGGGTGTGGAACAGCTTCGTTATTTCAAGCAATTGCTTCAAGATACCCTTCAGTTGAATTAGTTGGAGTGGATCTGAGCCCCGCGATGCTCAAAGTTGCATATAAAAAACTGGACGACCAAGCGGTGTTTCTCGCTGCTCCAGCGCAGAGCTTGCCGATCCGTTCTAATAGTTTCGATATTGTCGTCTCATGTAATGCATTTCATTACTGGCGTGAGCCGGAGGAGTGTCTAACCGAAGCTGCTCGCGTCCTCAAGCCGAGTGGCAAAATTGTGATCACCGACTGGTGCGACGATTATATTGCTTGTCGTTTCTGTAATTATTTTCTGCGAATCTTCAGCCGCGCTCACTTCAAAACGTATGGGCGGAGTGAGTGTGAACGTCTGTTTCGAGTTGCTGGATTCAGGAACATTCAGATTGAGCGTTACAAGATTAATTGGCTGTGGGGACTGATGACGGCACAAGGGCAAACTCACACCGCCTAACTTTGCGCTCCTACCTATGACCACCTGCTACTTGACCTTCTCGGTTTAGAGCTTGTAGTGTTGATTTGAGTAGTGCGTGTATGGAACAGCTATTATTGAGCTATGCACAATTTTTCCGCAAGGCATCGGAAATGACGACGTATGAGCAATTTTTCTGCCAAAGCCCTTTATCATGGAGATATGTACAAAAAAATTCTGCCTGTTGAGTATTGGCCGCATTGATAAGAGGATATGATTGGGTGAAGGGCAAGTGGGAAAAGTGGGTTTCGGTCCTAAAGCAAGATACATATGCGCTATACCTGGCATCGCGTGATCGTCGGGTACCCTGGGCGGCCAAAATAGTCTTGATTGTGGTTGCGGCCTATGCCCTGAGCCCAATAGATCTGATTCCAGATTTTATCCCAGTGTTCGGATACTTGGATGACATGATTCTGCTCCCTTTAGGTATTGCGTTGGCGATAAAGCTAATACCCGATGAGGTCTGGGAGGAATGTAGAGCGGAAGCACGCACCCGACTCAATTCTGATCTCCCCCACAGTCGCACAGCCGCCATTGTGATTGTGACGATTTGGTTTGCAGCTATTTGCGTCGTTGTCTGGGTGATCTGGAGTTCGCTGAAGGTGAATTAAAATGTCGCGCCTAACCCTCGCTCCACCTGAAAGGCTCATAGCTCAGCTATTTAGCCTGCAGGTCAGCTCGGCCGTTAGGTTGTTTATCGCTTTTTCATACGGTTCTTTATTAGGGAAGTTTGCCGCCAGTGCAATAACAGACAAACAGGATTCTGGCAGTCCGAAAGATTTCACTCTTGCCTGTATAATAAAGGAAGGATGTTTATTATGAACGTAATGGCATTTAACGGCAGTCCGCGGAAAAAAAACTGGAATACCGTCACATTGCTGAACAATGCATTGGAAGGGGCTGCCTCAGCGGGTGCGGAGACAGAACTGATCCAGCTTTATGATCTGAATTTTTCCGGCTGTATAAGCTGCTTTTCATGCAAAAAAATCAGCCGGGAAAAGGACGGAGTCTGTGCCGTACAGGATGATCTGACTTCAGTGCTCGACCGTGTCAGAAACACTGATGCCCTGATCATAGGAACACCCGTGTATTACGGAGCAGAATCCGCTTCCACCCGTGCGTTGCTGGAGCGACTCTGCTTCCCTTACAATAAGTATTCCAAAGACAGAAAATCTCTTTTTCCGAGACGCATCAGCACGGCTTTGATCTATACAATGAATGTAGGCCAAGAACTGCTCGGAACGTTGGGTTATGACCGGCATTTCAGTATTACAAAAACGGCTCTTGAGAGGCATTTCGGCACATGTGAACTGCTGTTATGCACAGATACACTGCAGTTCGACGATTATAGTAGATACGAATCGGAAATGTTTGACAGAGAGGCAAAAATTAAACGTCATGCCGAGGTTTTTCCGGAGGATTGCAGACGGGCCTTTGACTTGGGTGTGCGTGTTGCATTATCCGCCTAACGTCAGAAATGAAATGTGGTGCCCAAACTATTTCGCTGGTGAAAAGAAACTCCGTGCCTTTCAGTCCGAATCCGTTTTTGTGTGGTAAAAGTGAGGTACAGGCAGTAACCTAACCCAGCCTGGCTCACAAAGCGTTATAATGTAAACTCTCCTACCGTTCCAGTGGGACTTCATATCCCATACTTTAATGCACA
>JAJDNL010000258.1 GCA_022340745.1 Deltaproteobacteria bacterium | reverse complement strand
TCCTGGCCTTTGCTCACCTATCGAGGCAAGGTTGCGGTGATTTCCCAGAGCGGCACGGTGGGAGCTGCCATGATGGATTGGTTTTCCGAGGAAAAATTGGGTGTATCCAGCTTTGTGAGTATGGGCAACCGGGCCGATGTGGATGAAGCCGACCTCATTGACTACTTTAACCAGGACGAGAACACCGAAGTTATTGCCGCCTACATAGAGGGGATAAAACGGCCTGCCCAGTTCTTGGAGGTAATGCATCGGTTGCAGAAACCCTTGGTTGTTCTCAAGTCCGGTCGCACGCCGAAAGGCAAGGTGGCCGCAGAGTCACATACCAAGGCTCTGGCAGGTGCTGATGCCATTTACGATTCTCTCTTTCAGAAATATAACGTTTGCCGGGCCTATACCATCGAGGAATTCTATGACTTTGCCAAGGCATTTGCATATCTTACACCACCGAAGGGCAATACCATTGTCTTCATCACCACCTCTGGTGGTGCTGCAATTCTCGGCACGGATCAGGCGGAGCAGGAGGGTTTGGATGCGGCCCCCCTACCTGCCCAAGTAGTTGAGGCAATCACCCCTCTGATCCCGGCCCATGCCATCAAGGCAAATCCCATCGATCTTACCGGCGATGCCACTGCCCAGATGTTTGGAGACGTTATTCGAGAAGCTCGGGATCACTTCGACACCCTGGGAGTTATTTTCGGCGACCCGGTGGAAGGTGCTTCGGATGTCGTAACTCCCGGGGCCAATGAACTGATTATTTTTCTCGGCGGTGCTGACGTCGAGCGCCAGGAACGGGAACGTATGCATCTCAAGGGAATACCGGTCTTTCCTACACCTGAGCGCGGGATTAAGGCTCTGGCCCAGGTCATAGACCGAAAAGTTCTCTCTGCTCCCCAGAAACCCACGCTTACTCTCGATGCAGCCGGAACCCAGCTGCCACCCCACGAGGCGCTTTCACTGGTCGCCGAAAAGGGCTTGGACTGCGCTGCTTTCGCTCTTGCTCAAAGCCCTGACAGTGCCAGTGAAATTGCCCAAAAGCTGGGGTTCCCGGTGGCCCTCAAGATCAGTTCCCCTGACATCATCCACAAGAGCGATGCCGGTGGGGTGCACCTCAACCTGGATACTCCAGAAGCGGTAGAGAAGGCATACGGAGAACTGCTCGCAAAAGTGCAAGGCTCATTCCCCCAGGCCAAGATCGACGGTGTTTTGGTGAACAAGATGGCTCCTCCTGGTCAGGAAGTCATCATCGGAATGAACCGCGATCCCCAGTTTGGTCCAATCATACTCTTTGGTCTTGGTGGGGTTTTGGTGGAAATTTTTGGTGACGTGGCCTTGCGGCATCCCCCCCTGAGCCGGGACGATGCCTTCGAAATGATCCAGCAAATCAAAGGATATCCTGTGCTTGCCGGGTATCGAGGCCAGCCACCCGTGGACATGAATGCACTGGCCACTTGTCTCCTGGCAGTTGCCAAGCTCGCCGAAGACAATCCGAAAATCGTAGAAATTGATTTGAACCCGGTGTTTGCCTATCCACAATCAACTTTGGTAGCAGACGCCAGAATTATCATGAAGGAGGATAGTTAACTATTTCCTAGTAACCTCTAGTAATTTTCGGTAAAATAAATAGATGCTGGCGAAAAGTAGAAAAGAAAGCCCGCTCGACCATTACCACTGACTCGCCATTACCCTTCGGATCCGGTCGTGGCACTATTCCAGTGGCAAGGATGAGAACTGAGATGACCGCCCCACATTGGCTCATTGTACGGCTCAAGAACCAGTATCCCATGCTTCATTATTTTCAGGACCGTACCTTTGGCGTAGAAATTGAATTTTACGGGTTGAATTACCTTCTCACCCCTTTTGATGAAGGCATCATCAAGCCCTACAACATTTCCTCTCAAGCCAGGGACGGCCGGCGCTTCCAACAGCTTTGCTCGGACTCCAAGATTGCACTAGGGGCGGACAGAGACTCGTGGCATTTTGAGGAAGACACATCGGTGAGAGGCAAACTTCACACCAGATATGGCGCCGAACTCGTCAGCCCGATCCTGAGTGGTATTGGAGGACTAGTGCAGGTCTACCAGGCCATGCAGTTTCTCAATGAGATTGAGGGAGTAAATATTGATGGGTCGTGCGGCTTCCACGTTCATCATGGGGTGAATCGAGAGGTCTACAGATGTGAAAACCTCAAAGAGCTCGTGAAGCTCGTGCATCCCATGGAGAATCTCTTCTATCTGCTTATCCCAGGAGAGCGCCAGAACAGAAATACCTGCCGCCCCATGGAAATAGATGTTACGGCCTTTTTGGGAGACTGCGATCCCGTGTGCGGACCAAGTAACTGCCGTCTCAAGAAATTATGGTATTCGGCGGAAAACCGCTATGATCCTGAGGATGCCAAATATCCGCGCTACGACAGTACCCGGTATCACGGTTTGAATCTTCACTCGTACTGGTTTCGCTCCACCATTGAATTTCGCTATCACTCCGCAGTGCTGCACCATATCGACGACGCCATGCAGTGGATCATTTTCAGCCAATTTCTGGTGGAAATGAGTCAGGGAAATGTCCCGACCATCCACTTTCATAACAATGGGAACAAGTGGCTACAAACAATTTACGTAATCTACCACGCATTAGGCTATTCGGACCGAATCAAACTTTTCTCCAGCTAGCTGGAAGCGGGCAGTTACCCGCTGCCATCTCTGAAGCCCAACTTCGTATACCACGCCGGAAAACGACCGAGAGCGCAAACCAGGCAAGTAATCAGAACACTACCTAGCCTAACATTGGCGGGAGCTGCTATGTGTGACATTTTTGCCCTTTCGGCAGGCTATAATTATACCGCCGAGGACTATCTGCCTGTTTTCGCCAAAAAGGCCAAGGAAAACATGCATGGTTGGGGCATCGGGTTTTTTCGCGAGGGTCAGCCTGTTGTGGAAAAATCATCCGAGCAGGTCTTCGATGGAGATCAGGTGCACGAGAGTTTCCAACGCTTGGCTCGAGTAATTGACAGTAGGATAATAATATCGCACATCAGCTGTCCTCTGAGCGGCGGTCAGCATAGTGCGCACAACGATCCTTTTACCCTTCCCTTCTTAGACCATATGTGGCTCTTTGTTCAGGTGGGGGGAGATCAGGATATTGACGGATACCAGACCGTCAATGAACCGCGGCTGGAGGCCGATGTCAGTGCTGCCAGAATTTTCGAGTATCTGAGAGATCAATTGATACGTCACACGAAAAACCACCCCTATGGGACTCTTTATGTGGGTCTACGCGAGTGCATCCGTAAACTCCTGTCCGACCATCCCGGCCTTTACACCTTTTTCCTGGCTAACGAATCGGTGCTTTTTGGATTTTCTAACTCTCGGCGACTTCTGCTCCTGAAAAAATCTGAAAAACTTGGAGACATCTTACTTGTTACCTCTGTAGGAGAGCGTTTGAGCCCAGAGGAATGGCTGTCCATCGAACCCGACGAACATTCCCAGGGCAAGCTCATGGTTATAGCTGGTCCGGACGTGTTGCACTTGGAGGACATATAGAAGACGCATGGCGCAGGGCGTATGACTGGGTATTTATGACACGCTATGCGCTTAGCGCTATGCGCTATGCTTTCTAAAATGTGTGATTTATTTGCTCTATCAGCAGGGAAAGATTATTCCGCCCCTATGTCTCTGCCTCTCTTTGCCATCAAGGCCAGGAGAAACATGGATGGCTGGGGCATAGGCTATTTCAAAAAGGACCGTGCCCGGGTAGAAAAATCTGCAGAAGGCGCCTATGTTGCCGGTCGTGTGCATGACAGCTTCCAGAGGCTGGCCCGGGTGGTGAAGAGTAGGATTATCCTCTGCCACGTGCGCCTCAGAACCAGCGGCCCCGTTGACGAATGTAATGCCCATCCCTTTGTGCTTCCATTCATTGGTCATGATTGGCTCTTCGTTCACAATGGCAAGGCGCCGGCGGTCGAGAGCTACCAGACCAGCTCAGCTCCAATAGAGGATGCCCACAGCGATTCTGCCAGAGCCTTTGAATATCTCCGGGACCAGTTGTGTTCGCGTTTGCAAAAATCACCTGCGGCTTTGCCTGCTCTCTTCGAAGCCTTGTGCCAGAGTACCGCGGCGCTCATCAATGAATATCCGGGCAACTATAATTATTTATTAACCAACGGCTTGGTGGTGTTTGCCTTTACCAATCATCGCCAGTTCATGTTACTGAAGGGCAGCAGAAAACTGGAAGGTGGCCTAATGCTCACCACCTTGGAGCGCGGACTGAGTGACGAGAACTGGGTGAGGGTGGCAAAGAGCACCAGCAGGCAGGGCCTTCTCTTGATGATATCAGGGGCCGACATCATCTTTCAGCAAGCCATCTAATCACCTTTAATAAAAACCCTATACCAACTCTCCATCCGAAACTCCTCAAACATCACTAGTACCCACCCCTTCGTCCCTAAGACACTTAATTAACCAAGTTTATCAAAAATATTACCCAAAACATCCCGTAGACAAATTGGGTAAAATTACCCAATTTGTCTACGGGATAAAACGGGTAAAAACTATCGAGGGCTTTAGGCTACCAGAGGCGGCGAGCAAGGGGATGATCAGTTCGAGGGATGAGGTGGATGGCGTCCTGCTCACAATGGCTCCGGCACACACCACAGCCGTAGCAGCGCAGGGGATCAATAAAGGCGACTCTGCGGGCCGCCGCATAACTGATGGCTCCGAACTGGCAGGCCGGAAGACAAGAACGGCAGCCGCTACAGTTCTCCGCCACAGTCTGGGCAACGTATTCTCCACGAAAGAAAAGATGAAAGCCGTAACGGTCAGTCAGCAGTGCCAGGCAATCGGCCCGGTCACAATTGCAGAGGCCGCCAATAAACGGCGTTTTGAACGTCCACAGAGAATGAATCAGACTCTCTTTCTCATAATCCTGCAGCAGGTCCAGAGCCTCTGCCTTGCTCAAGTGCTCAAACGCATCCACCTCCGGCCCAAGTCGAAAGGTCTCAAGAAAGGTCTCCTTTATATCCAGAAATTTCTCGGGATCAATGCTGAGCCCGAAGCAGTAACGAGCGTCGTTGTTGCCGGTGCT
>JAJDNL010000240.1 GCA_022340745.1 Deltaproteobacteria bacterium | reverse complement strand
CAGGTCACTCGAGCTCGTTTAGTAGTCCGTCTTTCATCTGCAACTGTCTTTGCATCATGCCTGCAAGTTCCATGTTGTGGGTAACGACAACCAGGCTCACGTTTTGTTCCCGGTTAAGGCTCAGCAAGAGTTCATGAAGGTTCCGGCTACTGTTGGTGTCCAAGTTACCGGTGGGTTCATCAGCAAGAAGCACCTTAGGATTCAACATCAGTGCTCTCGCTACCGCAACCCGCTGCTGCTCTCCTCCAGATAGCTCGCCGACACGGTGCTGCAATCGGTGGCTTAAGCCTACCAGATCCAAGACGAACTCCGCACGCTCTTTCGACTCCTTCTTACTCTTGCGTCCAATGAGCGCTGGCAACATGCAGTTTTCCAATGCAGTAAACTCAGACAGCAGATGATGGAATTGAAAAATAAATCCGATGGTGCGATTGCGGTAGGCGGCCAATTGGTGTCCATGGAAGTCAAAAACGTTCACTCCCCCATAGGTAACCTCACCGTCACTAGGCCGCTCCAGAGTTCCCAAGATATGGAGCAGGGTTGACTTTCCTACACCGGAAGCTCCCACAATCGCAATGCTCTCCTGCCCTTCCAGGGTGAGATCGATACCACGCAATACATCAACGCGGCGCTTGCCGCTGCCGAAGTGTTTATACAGTCCCTTCACCTGGAGGATAAACTCGTCCTTATTCATAGCGGATGGCCTCCGCTGGGTCAAATCGCGAGGCCTGCCAGGCCGGATACACACTAGCCGCCAGAGTAATGACTATTGCCGCTAGGGCGATGAGTGCCACGTCAAGTGGGTTCATTTGAACCGGCAAGGTAGATATGTAATAGACATCGCTGGGCAATTCAATAAACTTGTACGTGGCCAGCAGTTTGCAAAGAGTGTAGCCTCCAAGCAGCCCGAGTAGCGTTCCCACCAGGCCGATCACCGCTCCTTCAATCATAAAAATCTTCATAATACTGCTGCGGGTGGCCCCCATAGATTTAAGAATAGCAATATCCCTGGTTTTTTCTATAACTACCATGATTAACGTGCCCACTATATTGAACGCTGCTACCAGAATGATGAGGGTGAGGATGATGAACATCACGATTTTTTCCAATTTTAGGGCAGAAAAAAGGTTCTTGTTCATCCTCATCCAGTCCCTACTCCAGTAAGGATAGCCATCCAACGCCTTGCCAATGGCTTTAGCCACCCGATCTGCCTCATAGATTTCATCCACCCGAACCTCGATACCTGTGACTCGATCTCCGATACCGAGAAACCGCTGAGCAGCCCATAGGGACACGTAGGCTATGGTAGAGTCGTACTCGTACATTCCTGAGTCAAATATTCCCGCCACCCGAAATGTTTGACTCCTGGGTACCCGGCCGAGGGGAGTAAGACGACCCAGGGGAGAAATTACCGTCACAGGGTCTCCCCGTGAGACCCCAATATTCCTGGCAAGTTCGTTACCCAAAATGATTCCTGGAGTGGATCTCATCCCTTCCGGCTTCTTTTCAGCTTCTAGTTCTTCGAGACTGCCAGCACGCAGATTCTTTGGTAGGTTGATAACCTTGCTGGCAGTCTTTGGTTCTATTCCTCTGAGCACTGCCCCAGATATGGCTTTACGAGAACTGATCATAACCTGGGTGTAAATGAAAGGTGTGGCAGCGTTCACTCCAGAGACTTCCTCCACCTTGGCTCTTACTTCATCGTACTTGGAAATATTTCCATCAAAACGGGAAATCACCACATGGGAAGTCACCCCAAGAATTTTGTCCCTCAGATCTTCCTTGAACCCATTCATCACTGCTATAACCACAATGAGTGCGGTCACGCCCACCATAACCCCGGCAATGGAGATGAAGGTAATAAGGGAGACGAAGGTCTGTTTGCGTTTGGCCTTTAAATAACGAAGGCCTATGAATAGTTCATAGGACATATCAGAAAGGATCTTGATCTAACCTTTTAGCTACGCTCTGGCCTGAGGTGGGGAAATAAGATCACCTCCCGGATGGATGGCAGGTCTGTAAGCAGCATGACCAATCGATCAATACCCACCCCCTCCCCGGCAGCGGGAGGCATGCCATACTCCAGGGCGCGAATGTAGTCATCATCCATGAAGTGGGCCTCTTCGTCGCCAGCCTCACGGGCCGCCACTTGCTGTAAAAATCGCTCCCTTTGATCAATGGGATCGTTCAATTCGGAAAAGCCATTGGCGATTTCATAGCCACCAATGAAAAGTTCAAATCTATCCACGAGAGAGGGATCTTCCTCATTGCGCCGTGAAAGTGGAGAAACATCGATGGGATAATGAGTAATAAAAGTTGGTTGTTCTAGCTGCGGTTCTACCAGGATATCAAATAGCTTGGTGAGAACTTTTCCAAACTCCTGTCCAGCCGTAGTAATTCCCAGAGTCTCAGCCTTAATCCGGAGTTTTTCCTCATCTTCCACCTCGCTCCCCTCTAAACCTCCAATGGAGACGAGTGATTCGCTGAGTCGATAACGCGGCCAGGGTGGGCTCAAATCGATAGCCTTACTTTGAAACGATAGATGGAGGCTGCCATTTACTTCCTGGGCCACCCAGCAGACCATTTCTTCAGTGAAGGTCATCAAGTCTTCATAGGTGGCATACGCTTGATAGAATTCCAACATGGTAAATTCTGGATTGTGCTGGAACGATATCCCTTCATTACGAAAATTTCGATTTATCTCAAAAACCCGCTCAAAGCCACCCACCAGAAGGCGTTTGAGATACAGTTCAGGAGCGATTCGAAGATACAGGTCTATGCCTAGGGCATTGTGAAAGGTCTTGAACGGACGTGCAGTGGCACCACCGGGAATAGGTTGCATCATCGGGGTCTCCACCTCAATGAAACCGCGACCCTTGAGAAATTCTTGTGTTTTCTGGATGATCTTGGCTCTCTTGATGAAAACCTCGCGAACGTAGTCGTTTACCATTAGATCTACATAGCGCTGACGGTACCTGGTTTCGACATCACGAAGCCCGTGCCATTTTTCGGGTAAAGGTCGCAGACTCTTGCTCAGGAGTCTTACCTCCTGGGCTTGCAAGGTCAACTCACCTTTACGAGTGCGAAAAACCGTACCCTTGATGCCGACAAAATCACCTATGTCCATCTTTTTGAAAAATCGATACTCGTCTTGACCTATCACGTCTCGTTGAACGTAGACTTGCAATTTACCAGTAGCATCTTTGATGTGCATAAAAGAAGCTCGGCCAAAGGAACGTATGGAAATGATACGGCCCGCACAGAGAAAAATCTTCTGCTCTTGAGCTAGATCCTCTTCACTCCATGCCCCGTAATGTTCCTTAACATCCATCAGGTGATCCTGAACGCTAAAATCATTCGGGTATAATTGGACACCCGCATCTCGTAACTCACGAGCCTTTTGTCTTCGCTGTTGCAATACCTGGCTTTCTTCGCTCATGGTCATATCTCTAGAATGATGGGGAACCCGGCGGCCAAGAAAAATGAACCACAGACCACCGAGGACACGGAGAAAAAGATGCAGTTTCCAACCGAAGTTCGCAGGAGTATTTCTCGTCTCTCTGGTTGTGACTCCCCCTGCACAAAATGAGTGGTCACACCCTGTGGTCTCAGGGCCTCAAAACGCGTTACGATAAATCATTTACCCAGTGGAGTCAAGCACTATAGGCGGGCTACTGAGGTCTGTCTTGGGGGTCTTCCTCCGCTAGAGGGAAGTGGAGTGTGAAGGTAGTACCACTGTGTCCATCGCTGTTGATGAAGATCTTACCGTCATAGTTCTCTACTATCCGGTGAACGATGGTCAGGCCCAAACCCGTGCCCTGGTCCTTGGTGGTAAAGAACGGATCAAACACTTTCCCCTGATTCTCCGGCAAAATCCCTGGGCCTGTGTCTGAAATTGAAATCTCGGCCAGCTTTTCCTGAGCATCTCCTGATCCTCGCTTCTTACGGATAGCAGTGGTGACGGAGAGACGACCACTGTTTTTCATTTCTTGGACAGCATTGAGCACCAGGTTCCAGATCACCTGCTGAAGCCGTTGAGAATCAATGTGAACCCATAGGTTCTTGCTCAGAGTCTTTTCGATACGAATGGGCCGGGAGAGCTCTGGGCTGTTTTTCAACATCTCCAAGGTATCGTCAATAACCTCGTTCACCTCAACCGATCTATCCACCGCTTTTTCCGGCCGGGAAAAAAGGAGAAACTCGTTCACCAGCGCATTGAGCCTTTCCGCTTCCCGCATGGTGATGTCCATCAGCCGCTGTTGCATCGGTCCGAAATTCACCTCGTCCCTGAGCATCTGTATGGAGCCGCTCAGTGAAGCGAGGGGATTCTTAATCTCATGCGCAATACCAGCTGCAAGTTCACCCGCCACTGCCAAGCGGTCCATCCGTCGCACCTGATCCTGCATCTGACGAAATTCAGTTAGATCCTGAAATATTAAGATCAACCCTATTTCTTCGCCCCCTGGATCTTTTAGAATCGATTGGGAGAAGCCTAAATGGAGCCTAATCCCATCTCGTCGATCAAAATCAACGTCAATCCCTTTCTGCGGTTGAGGCATGTCATCATTGCCGCTCCTTGTATCACTGATACCTAGATAGGGTACAATTTTCGGAAAAATATCACCAATATGAACCCCCTCTAGATCCCTATAGCCGAATCCAGAAATCTGTTCGGCTGCCGGGTTAATATATGAAATCTCGAGTTGATTGTTCAGAGTCATAAGTCCAGTATTGATACTTTGAACAATATTGCGGTTTAGCAGCTCAAGTTGGTCCAAGTCATACTGCTTTGCTTTCAGCTTGACGCTGCTGCGGCGAAGCTCCTCGGCCAGATAACTGCTCAAGAAAGCCACCAGATAAAAGGCGGCAATGTTCATCAGCAGGGTATAGAAGTAGTAGCCAATGGTGTAGGTCATCAGCGCGGAAGCGCGGGTGTAATAAGGATGAATAATGCCGAAATATTGGAGGTCCAGCAAGGAGCCGTAACCGATGCTACTAGCCGAAGCTATGAGAAGGCCTCCACGACGGTAGAGCATGATGGCAGCATTGATAATTGTGAGTATGTACATGAACGAAAAAATACTCTCGATGCCTCCGGTGACATAAATCAATGCCGTCACGAAAAGCACATCGAAAAAGAGCTGTACATAAGCAAAAAGAGTGTATCTCTTGATGCGGTCTAGCAACAAGGCATAGCAAAGAGTTAGAAAGTAGATGACGCCGGTGAGAATGTACAATGAGGCAAGTGAGGTATTAGAGACGGAGGGATAAGCCCGGGCCTGCACAACAACGGTGGCAACAAGGAGAAAGGTGGCAAAGAGCAACCTGAGGACCATGAGCCACTTGATTCTTTCCAGAAGCTCCTTGTTGCGCTCTGTCGGATCCTGTTCCAACTCAGACATGGTTGATCAGCCACCCATGGCTCCGGCCATCTGAAATATGGGAAGATACATGGATACTACGAGACCACCTATGGTGCCTCCCAGAAAAACCATCATAAACGGCTCGAGCATAGCGGTAAGAGCGTCAACGGCTGCATCAACTTCATCATCATAGAAATCGGCAATTTTACCCAACATGGTATCCAAGGCACCAGTGGCTTCACCCACCGAGATCATCTGGACAACCATGGACGGAAAAACATCACTGTCGGCTAAGGGTTCGGCAATGGTCCGGCCCTCACTGATGCTTTGTCTGGTTTCCCGGATTGCCCCCTCGATGGTCATATTCCCAGCGGTAGCTGCTACGATGTCCAGGCTATCCAGGATTGGGACACCACTGCTGATCATAGTGCCCAGAGTACGGGTGAATTTAGCCACAGCTACCTTGCGCAGTAGCATGCCGAAAACGGGAAGTTTGAGGACCCACTTGTCCACCAGAGCTCGGCCTTTTTCAGTTTTATAGAATCGCCTAAAAGCAAATATCAGGAGAACCACTCCGACAATGATGTAGAGGATATAGCTCTTGACGAAATTACTCATCGCTACCACTATCTGGGTGGGAACAGGTAGTGCTTTGCCGAAGTCGGCGAACATTGACTGAAACACCGGGATCACAAAAATAAGGATAACGGCCACCACCAGAACAGCAATAACCATAACCACGATGGGATAGGTCATGGCTCCTTTCACCTTCTTCTTTAATTTGGCAGCCTTCTCGATGTACGCCGCCAGTCGATTCAAGATGATATCCAGAATACCGCCGATCTCGCCCGCGGCCACAAGGTTAACAAAAAGGTCGTCAAAGACATCAGGATGCTGTTTCAACGCGTCAGCAAAGGTGGACCCTTCCTCAACGTCCTCTTTTATGTTTTTCAGTATCCTTTTAAACGTCTTATTTTCTTGCTGGCTGAAAAGAATCTCCAGACACTGAACCAACGGCAGACCCGCGTCAATCATAGTCGCAAACTGGCGGGTCATAACCACGATGTCCTTTTCGGTCACCTTGGGCTGGAGAAACTTGACGTTTGCAAAGAGGTCTTTGGGTTTCGGTTTGATCTTCGTGGGCTCAATACCCTGACGCCTTAGGGTGAGGCGAACAAAATTTTCGCTGTCGGCTTCCATCTCACCCTTTTTCTTTTTGCCCTTGCGATTGACCCCTGTCCATATGAAATCTGGCATGGTCGCTCCTTTGTTAATCTAGTAGGCGTTAATGTTACGGATGGTTACATCCTCCCGGCCTAATCACCATGACCACGCTTGTTTCTGCATCTTAGCGCTTCGTGCCCTGCAGTCGTCCTGCTGCCTATGGTTGCCAGCTGAGGAAAGTAAAGCAAGCTAATCTTTGACTGAACAGCGAACCACTTCCTCCACGGTAGTAATTCCTTCTTTCAGTTTATTGATGCCTGACTGCCTTAGGGTCAGCATACCTAACCGCATCGCTTCACGTTTGATCTCGGTGCTGGAAGCTCCTACCAGAACCAGCTCCTTAAGCTCCTCGTACAGCGGCATAACCTCATAAAGGGCAATGCGGCCTTTATACCCTGTCTGGCTGCAGGTGGGGCAACCAGTACCATGGTGGCACTTGAAGCTACCCACCTCTTCGTCAGGGACTCCTAAATCCAGCAACGTCTCCTTGGGGATTTCCAACTCCTCTCTGCAATCCTCACAGACTCGGCGGGAAAGCCGCTGAGCAAGAATAAGGTTTACTGCCGAGGAAACCAGAAAGGGTTCCACCCCCATATTGAGCAAACGGTTGACGGTGCTTGGAGCGTCATTGGTATGAAGGGTGCTCAAAACCATATGGCCCGTGAGCGCCGCCTTGATTGCTATTTCCGCGGTCTCGAAATCACGGACCTCGCCCACCATAATTATGTCTGGGTCCTGACGCAGAAAGGAGCGCAGGGCCGCTGCAAAGGTGAGTCCAATGGATTCATGCATCTGCACCTGGTTGATCCCGCCCAGGTTGAACTCCACGGGATCCTCTGCAGTGGATATGTTTTCTGTTGCTTTGTTCAATTCTGAGAGAGCACTGTAAAGAGTGGTGGTCTTGCCGCTCCCGGTGGGCCCGGTTACCAGCACCATCCCAAACGGCTTATAGATCGCATCTTTAAAATGATCCAGCTGCTTTTGCTCAAAGCCCAACTTGGTCATGTCCAGTTGGAGATTGGATTTGTCCAGAAGTCTGAGGACTATCTTCTCTCCAAACAGGGTTGGGAGCACAGACACACGGAAATCCATCTCCTTGCCCTTGGTCTTGAGTTTAATGCGACCGTCTTGAGGCAAGCGGCGTTCTGCAATATCGAGCCTGGACATGATCTTGATCCGCGAGAGAAGCGCATTTCTCAGCTTCATCGGCGGCTTCATCACTTCATAGAGGACTCCATCAATACGGTAGCGTACCCGAAAACTCTTTTCATAGGGTTCAATGTGGATGTCACTGGCCATCTTCTTGATGGCATCCACCAGGATCAGATTTACCAGCTTCACCACTGGCGCCTGCTCGGCCGCGCTTTCCAGTTCCCCAAGATCGAGGTCTTCAGAAGACTCGACCACATCTACGCCTTCTTCATCGAACTCACTCATAACATCTTCCAAGGAAGCACCAGCATCGTAGAACCTGTCCATGGCCGACTTGATCGAAGTCTCTGTGGCTACCGTAACACGAATGTTTTTCCGGGTGAGAAATTTAATGTCATCAATGATAAAAATATTGGAGGGATCGACCATGGCTATGGTCAGCGTCTGCCCCTCCAAGGAAATAGGAACGATCTTATACTTCTGGACGATGTTCCCCGGTATCATCTCGATCACATCAGAATCAACGTCCAACTTGGAAGGGTCGGTGGAGGGCACACCGAATTGCTTGCTCAAGAACTCCATGAGCTCGGCCTCTTCGATATACCCCATCTTCACGAGGTTGCTTCCCAGCATGCCCCCGTTGGACTTTTGCTCTTGGAGTGCGCTATCCAGCTGTTCGGTTGTGATCAAACCCTCGCGCACCAAAAAATTGCCCAGCTTTTGCGCCATTTAAGGACCTTACCTCCCTTAGTCCGGATATTTCATGAACGAACTGTTGCGACCGCGGATATGACCGTCCTTCTCTACGAACCGGAAGCCGGGCGTCCTCGCGTGTTCCTTCGTCTACGCTCAGGACAAGCTCCCTCTGCAAGGAACTGTTCAAGTGCGGTTCGCTCCGCCCCCCTGTGATGACCCGGTGACCCGCCCACCTCGCCTTGTTCGCATGGCGGGCAGGCATACCCTTCTCCACGATCTCGAGAGGGCGATTCGTGCCATATCCGGGCTAACAGGATTTTTTTATCTTGGTCTCGGGGTTTTTATGCAAAATACAGACCAAGGGCCTTAAGTCCCATCCCATCCAGCAGCCACAGCAATCCACTATGGAGAATGTAAGTTAATATCCAAAATCACTAATGATAATTTCAACTTAGGAAAACAACTTTTCTTTGTCAAGGCAAATTTCATTGCAGTGATCTGTGGCTTTATCACCTTGCGGTACACTTTTTGATTCACCGTATTTGTACATTTCGTACTTGAATAGGTTCACTCCGTGAGGCCTCCCTAAAACACCGACAGTCGATTGCTCGCTCAGTGCTTCAATTGACACATCTAATGAGCCGCGCACGAGATCACAGGGTCCAGAGTCTCACTTACATAAATTCGGCATAAGATTAGTCAGCGGATTTGGACCCACAAACCTGGAACTCTCGACCTCATTGATCCGGCTGATGAGTCCTAACCGCCAGAGAAACGCCATGCGCTATGCGCTCCCTAATACCGAACCTCCAGCAAGCAGAGGCCCCGAGCCGGTGCTGTCATTCCCGCTTGTTTGCGGTCGCAGGCAGCCACAACCGCAGAAAACCCTTCAGCTGTGAGCTTGCCCCGTCCCACCTCCACCAAGGTGCCGACTATGTTGCGCATCATGTATCTGAGGAAGCCATTGGCCTCGATGGTGATGACCCGAATATCTTTTCCGGTCGAGGCGATCCCGGTGGACAGGACTATCCTCTCACTGCTCCGAACATGGCTCCCCGTTGCCCGGAATGAGGTAAAATCATGTCTTCCTTCCAGGAGCTTCAAACAGCTCTCCATGGAATCCCATCTCAGTGGTTGCCCTATATGCCAACCGTACTGCCTCCCCAAGGCCGGCGGTATCGGGCCGTTATAAATCCGGTATTCATAGACCTTGCTACGTGCTTGGAAGCGAGCATGAAACCGATTAGATACCTGAGTCAAGTCCAGGGCAACAATGTCATCCGGAAGCAGGCCATTTAAACCACGGCGCAGTCTCTTCGGGGGAATCCTGGTTTCACTGAAGAAGTTGGCTACCTGACCCCTGGCATGGACACCAGCATCGGTTCTGCCAGCTCCTGTCAATCGAACCGGAGCCTGGGTCATAATCGCCAGACTCGTTTCCACGACTTCTTGGATGCTCAGCACACCCCTCTGGCGCTGCCAGCCGTGGTAGTTAGAGCCATCATATTCGAGGACGAGTTTGTAATTCTTTCTCTGGTCATGGGTCATGGGCATGGGTGATTCATCATCTATTGTTTGTTTCACCGCGTCAGCGCGACACCCCTTCTCCCCATCGTTCCGCAGTACGTCGGGCGCAAAGCCTCTAGACCTTGCGACTACGGCTGCCAAACTCGAAGCTTGAGGCCTTCATCCTCATCAAAACCAAACATCAGGTTCATGTTGCAGATGGCTTGGCCAGAGGCGCCCCTGGTCAAATTGTCGATGGCGGATATAGCGATGATTCTATTGGTACGAGGCTCTAACCGCCAACCGATATCACAGTAGTTAGTTCCCCGGACGTGTAGAGTAGAGGGAAGTTGTCCTGGTTTCAAAACCCTGACAAAAGGAACTTTACCATAAGCTTTCTGGTAAAAACCGTTGATTTCTTCGTCGGTAACCCTTCCTGAAAGGTTCGCATAAAGAGTGGTCAATATCCCCCTCGACATAGGAACTAAATGCGGGGTAAACACCACGTTGATTGATCTTCCAGCGAGGCTGCTGAGTTCTTGTTCGATTTCCGGAGTGTGGCGGTGCTCTCCAACTTTGTAAGCCTTGAATCCCTCATTGGTTTCACAAAAGTGAGTGGTGAGGGAAGGCGTCCTACCAGCACCGCTCACTCCTGATTTACAATCGGCTATCAAGCTGTCAGGATCGAGAATTTCAGCGGTCAACAGTGGTGCAGCCGCCAAGATAACGCCGGTGGGATAACAGCCTGGATTGCCGACCAGAAGGGCAGATCGAATTTGATCGCCATGAAGTTCTGGGAGACCATATACGGCTGCGTCCAGAAGATCTTTGGCTGTATGTTTCTGATACCACTGTTCGTAAACTGCCACATCTCGGAAACGAAAATCAGCACTGAGGTCCACCACCCGCTTGCCGGCCCGCACCAATGGAGCTACCACCTCCATGGCCGTCT
The DNA here is from genome assembly GCA_022340745.1 of Deltaproteobacteria bacterium. Classification (GTDB taxonomy): domain Bacteria; phylum Desulfobacterota; class Syntrophobacteria; order BM002; family BM002; genus BM002. The sequence goes on along the minus strand of JAJDNL010000240.1, from coordinate 22,665 downwards.
TGTGCGGTAAGGCAACAAAGACGCAGTCGGCTCTTGCCACCAGGCTCTCGAGATCCAATGGTTCACATACCAGAGAACTCATCCCTCTCAGCGCTGGAAACACCTCAGCAATGGGCTGTCCTGCATAGGACTGAGAAGTGATGGCAACCAGTTCTACTCTGGGGTGTTGCTGAAGGAGAGCAACAAGCTCAAAGCCAGTGTACCCCGTGCTCCCAACTACCGCTACACGTACTTTCACAGCTACCCTCCTCCCCCAGATATTTCGCGGTCTTGCGACATCTATACGTAGAATACCCAGGCTCTGTGTTGACAATCTCCCTAGTAAGTACGGTTCCAATCTATACAGCTATGAGTTCGACCATGGTGGAGTACTCCAGCACGCCATCTGGTGTTGGACCCCGACCAGATCAAAAACAAAGATTCTGAGATTAAGCTCAGAGCGTGGTTCCGAATGCTAAAAAAAAAAGGAGGGCCGCGCCCTCCTCCTAAATCCCAAAGTATACAAGCCTATCGTTTAGAGTATTGGAATCTTTTCCTGGCACCCGGCTGGCCGTATTTTTTCCGTTCTTTAACTCGCGAGTCGCGCGTGAGGAAGCCTGACTTTTTGAGGAGGGGGCGAAAATCAGGATTAACTGTTAGAAGAGCCCTGGAAATGCCATGTTTGATCGCGCCTGCCTGACCCGAGATGCCACCACCTCGTACATTCACATAAATATCAAATTTCCCTAGAGTCTCTGTCAATTCCAGAGGCTGGCGGATAATCATTTTAGCGGTTTCCCGTTTCAGATAGTCATCAATGGACCGTTTATTTATCGTTACGTTCCCCTCGCCCGGCATCAGCCATACGCGGGCAACGGATGTCTTTCTTCTGCCAGTGGCGTAATAACGTTCTTCGCTCATGAACTAGCTCCTGCTTTCAGTACGGTAATTCCAGTGGTTGTGGCTGTTGGGCTTCATGGGGATGATCGGGTCCGGCATAAACTTTGAGCTTTTTGTAAAGCTTCCGGCCCAGCCGATTCTTGGGCAACATACCCCATACTGCGAAGCGCACCAGATCTTCGGGCCTCTTGTCTCTCAGTTTCCGGGCTGTAATTGACTTGAGACCTCCCATGTAACCCGTGTGACGATGGTATGTCTTTTGCTGCCACTTCCTACCGGTCAATCTAACCTTCTCAGCATTGATAACGATAATGAAATCCCCGGTATCGGCATGAGGGGTAAAGGTCGGCTGGTGTTTTCCTCGCAGTCTACTTGCTACTTGGCTGGCTAGTCGACCGAGTGTCAGGTCGGTGGCATCCACCAGATACCAAAGGCGATTTCCGGGAACGGTTTTGGCACTCACTGTCTTCATGGTTCGGCTCCATAAATGGTACATCAGAAACGTTGCATATAACCATGGTGGATACTACTTGTCAAGCAAAACCATCAGCAATTGGTGAAAAATATAGACCTGTCGCCCACGTCTTAATCGCCTGAGCTGTATGTATTGGCTTGTAGTTCCCCAACCCCATAAAGACTAATACCCAGCGCAACTCTGCGATCGTCAGGATCATCAACGTAACTGGCAGATATCCCCCAGCACTGCCTTTGTATCGTTATGTTGTATTCGGACTTGATATTCCTTGTCCGCTTTAGGTCGTAGTCATTCCGCACGTTGAGGGAGACCCCCTCCCATACGTTCAGCTTAAGCTCTGTACTGATCTCATCCAAGATGGTTTTGTCGTCTTGGTCGAGCTGCCGCTGGTAATCAATTATCAGTTTGTCGCCTCGATTATCCCAAAGATGCGCCAATAAGTTATGGCTTTTGAAGTCCATATCGTAGGGTGAAAACCCGTTCTTGTAAGTGAAGTTCAGGTAGCGTTTGGGGGTGAAGTCGAGTTGAGTAAAAATATTAGAAAATGGCCGATCTCGACTGGTGCTGGGGTCTGGCTCTCCCCCGTCGGGCTGGCTGATGTCGTAGAACTGGCTGATCTCTAGTCTGGCAAAGTCAAGATATTCCACTTCTCCTGGAGCCTGATCGAGCCGGGCGCTGAAGAAGTTGACAAGGCCGTAGGCGATGCGGTTCCTGCTGTTAACCCGATCCGTACTGTCAAACGATGGCAGCTTGTTCTGACTCACCTCGGGCCTGTATTCATAACCAATCTGCGGCCTCACTGTGTGTTTGGTCTTGGTCCAGGTCTCACCATCCATCCTGAAGATCCCAACGATCTCGCTGGAGGCATCCATTCCAGCCTCATAGAGAGCCCTGTTGTTAAAGGTCTTCTCTCTCACCCGACTGTCTGCAGATTCATCGTAATGCTCAATTAGGTAGGCCGTCTCCAGCATACCGACAAAGGGTTCAAGTTCCAGGTAGCCACCGCGGCGCAGTGGTAAGGACAGCTGTGGCTCGAGGTTCACTCGATGGCCTCGGGTACCCTCCGGCCTCCAGTAGTCCACGTAGATTCCATCGCCTTGCCAAAAAAAGGGCCCTCCCAGAAGGGGTTGTTTCGAAGCACTGTAGGTCACCAGGGGGAGCTGTTGTAAGGTGGTTTCGTCTTCATCGTCGTTAAGATTTTGATAATAGTGGAGCTCAAAATTAGCGGCCTGTGCAGCCCAGGTCTTATTGAGCAGGAGATTTGACTCCCGAGTGGTAATGGTGTCATCATTTATGAGCCCTCGGCCGAAAGTCTTGCGGAAAACCCGATCAGACTCAACCCAACTACCAAACCCTGAAGAGAACGTCTGCAGGTAATCCGGGTCACTGACTAAATCGAGATCCATGTTCCCTTGAATACCATGGGGCAGAGCAATATCCTGTTTGGATCGCCACCACCAACGATCCCGGGTTGTTCGGGTGAGGCCCGGTAGCGAATAGAAGTTTTGCTCCTGCAGCTCATCTCTATCGGCCTGATCATGGAGATAATCGAAACGAAACACTCCCTTACTCTGTTTGCTGGCAGCATAACGAAATTCGGGCCCCAACATCACACCGCGCTTGCTCATATAATGCGAGTATATGGTGGCATCTGTGCTTCTCGAAATAGCCCAAAAAAAGGGAAGATCAACGTTGTAACCCAGGAGTTTACCTTTCCCCAGTCGGGGCGGCAACAAGCCCGTTTGTCTCTTTGTTTTGGCTGGAAATACCAAATAAGGGGTGTACAGCACAGGAACAGATCTCAGATGAAACCTGGTGTGTTTGGCAAAACCGTACCCCTCCAAAGTAACGCGCAGGTCACTGGTGCGGAAATGCCAACTGGGACGATCCCCGTCACAAGTGGTGAATGTGGCCTGCTCCACATGATAGGTTTGAGGGCCTAGTTTTTCAATGACTGCGCCGCTAAAGTGAAAATTTCCTTCGGCCAGGAAACCTTTGCCAGACTCAATGATGCCTGTCTCCTGGTCTAGATCTAGGAATGCCTTCTCCCCTTCCAGCCAGTCATTGTCTTGCTCAATCCGAATGTGACCTTCAAGGATAGCCTCCCGGGTAAGCGCGTCCAAACGAACCTCATCGGCGGTGATCACCCTACCCGGGGCGTGCAGGGTAACATTCCCCCTCGCCGTATAGATATTCTGGCGCTCATCGTAGGAAAAATGGTCGGCCCGCAACTGGTATCTTGAATCTTCTCCCGCTGCAGCAACGGACTTTCCAACTCCGTCCTGGGATTCCGCGGCTAAGTCAGGAAAGAATAGGAATACCATCAAAAGGCAAAGCCCAACGATTCTTACCGTCTTTCTCATAGCCTACCCTATGAGGATACGTCTTGCAGCACGACGGGGTGTACAGCTAGCCCCGATATTTCACCGGGTTTGCCCTGTTCTTTTCTTCCTGGATCTCCTTGACCTCACCGATAAAGTAGAGCGAGCCAGTCACCAGTACCAAATCTTCGGAAGTAGCCAACCTTATAGCCCTATCGAGCGCTTCTCCAACAGGTCTTATCAGCTCAGTTCGATCGGCAAACTCCCCTGCCACTGCCCGGAGGGACTCCGGCTCTGCTGCCCTTTCATATGTGGGCCGGGTGAGAATGATACGCTCTGCCAGAGGGGCCAATTTGAGGAACATACCGCGAAGATCCTTGTCGGCCATAATTCCCAGCACTACGATGAGTCTTCTATAGGTGTACTGTTCCTGCAAGGCCTGACGGAGAGCCACTATACCGGCGTAGTTGTGGGCCCCATCTAAAAGTATTGGCGGCTTCATGCCAAGCAATTCCAGTCTTCCGGGCCAGCGGGTCTTGACCAACCCTTCCCTGATCTGCTCTGCGTCCAGATTATAGTAGCCCCATCGCTCCAGAACCTCAAGACCGCCCAAGGCAGTGGCGGCATTCACCACCTGGTGGCGACCGGCAAGGGGTAAATGCAGATTTTCCAGTCGCCATCCCAACCCGCTGTAAGAAAAGTGCTGTTTACCCAGCGTCCGGACCTTAATCTGTCGGCCAAGACGATAACAGGGAGCATTGAGGGCCGAACACCTGGTTTTAATAACCGCCAGGGCAACTGGCTGCTTTACCGCGGTTATCAGTGGTACTTGCTTCTTAATAATCCCCGCTTTTTCCCGGGCGATTCGACTCAGGGTGGAGCCGAGAAACTCCTGATGGTCAAAGGATACGTTGTTGATGATTGTCAGTTGTGGCTGGACCACGTTGGTGGCATCAAGACGCCCTCCCATGCCCACTTCCAAGATAGCCCAATCCACCCCCTTTTCCGCAAAAAGGCTGAGCGCCATGGCAGTGGTCATCTCAAAAAAGGTGGGCGGCTCGCTTTCATCCACCACAGCCCTCACTTTTTTGAAAACTTCCATAATCTCCTCGTCCCCACTATCCTGCTCGTTCAGGCGAAAGCGCTCATTGAATCTGACCAGATGAGGCGAGGTATACAGGCCAACCTTGAAGCCTGCCCGCACCAGAACAGCGGAAAGCATGGCTGCAGTGGACCCTTTCCCGTTGGTACCTGCAATGTGGATTGTCTTCAACCCCGCCTGGGGATTGCCGATTCGCCCTAACAAGCTGCTTGTACTGGAAAGGCCGAACTTGATGCCATATTTCTGCAGGTCATAGAGATAGCTCAGAGTCTGATCGTAGTTTTGTCCGCCCACTTTACGGTGTTCCTCTGTTTCGGTGGTGAAGAACCTTACTCATTTAGGGTCTTACCCTAATGTTGCATGCCCACGCCGAGGAAAAATGAGTTAGAGTGCGCCAAATGTGAGCGCGCGCAGGCTGGGACAGGTTGAACAGTACTTGACCGTACATGAGATCCTGTCCGAGGTGAGCACGCTCGCAGCTGTGGTGCTATCACGCGAGCGTAGCGATTTTTACCGGTTTGGGTCTGCAACATTAGGGCTCACTTCAGTATATGGAGCCGACGCGCTCCAAAGGCGCATAGTCGAGATGGAGCAGTCTGGTACGCCCATCCTCAAACTGAATCTGCACTTTTAGGCTGTCAGGAACAGCGACAACCTTCCCCCTGCCAAAAAATGGGTGCCGCACCGCATCTCCGGGACTGAAGCTCGCTTCTTCCTGCAAATCAGTTCCAGAATCTGCGCCACTAGGAACTGCCACGGCGTCTCCATTATGAAAATATCTCCCAGAGGGGAGTTGCTCCAGAAAGAGCGAAAGGGGGACAGATCGAAAACCTGTGCCGCGATCAAAAACTCTGTGCGGACAGCAGAGATACAGAAACTCCTTGGCTCTCGTAACTGCAACATAAACCAGCCGCCGCTCCTCTTCCAGCACCTCATCATCAGCGTAGGCTTGGCTGGGAGGTAAACGCCCTTCCACAGCCGAAATCAAAAATACCGCTCGCCATTCAAGTCCCTTCGCCGAATGGATGGTAGAGAGCACCAAGTGGTCCCTGGCTGAGTCCGAATGGTCTTGTGGTACGTTGGCACTGGGTGGTTCCAAAGCAACATCTGCCAAAAATTCTGCCAGCCTATCGTACTTCAAGGTCCAGTCCTGCAGATAATCCAGTTCTCGAAGTCGTTTGGGATGGTCGTCGAACTTGGTCAGCAAAATGGGCTCGTAGTAACTACGCACCGCCCGCACTTGTTGACTTACGCTAAGACCCGGTTTGGAAAGCTCTTCAAAGAGATCTACCAGACGGTGAAGACCGTGTTTTGCCGGAAGCGTTTTGGCATACGAAGCCAATCTCCTCACGCTCTGCTTGTTCTGGCCAAGATAGTGGAGGATTGCCTGACTCCGTTTGCTTCCCACTTGGTTAACCAACAGTAGTAGTCGATTCCAGCTGATTCGATCTCTGGGGTTTTTCCAAGCTCTTAAGTGGGCCAAGACATCTTTGACATGGGCCGACTCAATGAACTTGAACCCACCATACTTGACAAAAGGTATGCCGAACCTGGTCAGGGCTATCTCCAGATCAAAGGAATGGTAACTTGCCCTGAAAAGCACTGCCATCTCCCGCAAAGGTATCCCTTGAAGCTGCAATTCCTTTACTTTCTGGCAAATAAACTCAGACTGTCCACCTTCGTCTGCGGGTCTGAGTAACAGGGGGCGTGGTCCCTCAGTCTTGCGGGTGTAGAGGCACTTGGTATACTTCTCTCGCGCCAATTGTATGATGCCATTGGCCAGATCGAGTATCGGTTGGGGACTTCTATAGTTTTCTTCAAGTTTGAAAAGTGTGGTCTCAGGAAACAGCGTGGGGAAGTCTAGAATATTGCGAAAGTGAGCACCACGAAAAGAGTAAATCGATTGGCTGTCATCACCCACAACCATGACGTTCTGATGGAAAGAAGCCAGAGCTTGAACTATCTCTGCTTGCACCAGGTTGGTGTCCTGGTATTCGTCCACCAGAACGTAGTTGTACTGTGAGGAGAGTTCCGAACTCACATCTCTGTGTTCCCGCAAAAGTTGGTTGAGATAGATAAGCAAGTCGTCAAAGTCCATCATATGATGTTGACGCTTATAAGAGGAATAGTGTTCCCAGAGCCTTGATAGTTGCCCCTGGTACTGAAGGAACTGGCCGTATTCACGAGAAAGCATCTGCTCAAGAGTTTCGGCCCGATTCACTGCTTTACTAAAGATCTCAGCAATAGTCCTTTTCTTGGGAAAACGTCGGTGTTGATCTCGGAGGCCAAGATTCCCCACGAGTAGGTTTATTACCTGCTCGCTGTCCGAACGGTCAATGATGCCGAAATCTGGCTCTAAAGAAAGGTATTTGTGATAGCGGTGGAGCACCCTGTTTGCCAGCCAATGGAAGGTACCACCCACCACCTCTTGGCAGCGATGATCAAGCATAGACGAGGCTCGGGCGATCATTTCCCCGGCCGCTCTCCGGGTGAAAGTGAGCAGCAAGATGGATCCTGGGGCTATCCCTTGCTCCACCAACCAGGCAACCCGATAGACTAACGTTCGTGTCTTGCCGCTTCCTGCACCTGCTACGACCAGTATGGGTCCGTCACCTGCAGTTACTGCTTGGTACTGGGCGCTATTGAGCTCACTTTCATAGTCTATCTGTCTAGCTGTCATGGCAGAATAAAGTTAAATGTCTAGCCTAAATTTAGGAATTCGGGAATTCAGGGATTCAGGAATTAAAAAAATAGACATCCTCTCCAGACCAACCAAAAAAACACAGTTCTTAATTTCGCAATTCCTCAATTGCCAAATCTCTACTATACTGGATACCTTGCTCAGAATACGGGATTGCTGGAATGCTGGAACGGTGGAATGAGGGCTTCAGCCACCCGTGCGGTAGAAATATTCCACAATCTTGGTAGCGAGCGCCTCGACAGTATACTCTGCTGGCATAATGTCCACCTCTAAGCCATGCTCACGTGCTGTCTGGGCGGTGATTGGCCCTATGCAGGCAATGGCGGCCTTATCCAAAAGGGACGGCAAATCGCCGCCAGGAAACATGGCAGCGAAGTTCTCAACCGTGGAGGAACTGGTAAAAGTGATGCAGGAGATGGCACCTTTTTTCAAGAGACTGCGAACCTCCTCACTTTTCCCGGCTGGACGAATAGTCTCATAGGCTGTCACTACGTCTATCTGTCCGCCCATTTCTTCTAGTTTTTCCGGCAGAATCTCGCGTGCCTTGGCAGCTCTCGGCAGGAGAAATTTTCTCCCACGCACCTCTTGTTCACCCAGTTCTTCGATCACCGCCTCGGCTCGATACTCTGATGGAACGAGATCAAGCCGTAGACCTCTTTCCATCAGCTTTGCCGCAGTTTTAGGGCCTATGGCAGCAAGGCGGATTCCATGAAGGGCCCGCACATCCTCACCGTGCTCTTGGAGACGTTGAAAAAAGAAGCGCACGCCATTGACGCTGGTAAAAATCAACCAGTCATAAAGCCCAAGGTTCCGAATCGCCTCATCTAGTGGTCCCCAACTGGCGGGCGGAACCACTTCAATAGTGGGAAACTCCAGACACTGGGCTCCTTTCCCTTCCAGTAGGATACGGAAAGCACTGGCCTGTTCTCGCGCCCGAGTTACCACCACTGTCTTGCCAAACAGTGGGCGTTCTTCGAACCAGTTGAGATGTTGGCGTAACCCTGCCACTTCCCCAATCACGATGATGGCGGGGGGCTTGATCCCCACTTCCTCGGCAACCTGGACAATACTGTCAAGCGTCCCGGTAACCGTCTGCTGTTTTGCAGTCGTACCCCAGCGAATGACTGCCACTGGGGTTTCCGCTGCCCTGCCGTGCTCCATCAATTGAGAACTGATGAACTCCAGGTTTCTTACTCCCATGAGAAAAACCAGGGTGCCCACACCGGTGGCTAGTCGGTCCCAGTGGATGTCGGACTCCTCCTTTCCTGGCATTTCATGTCCGGTAACAAAGGCCACCGAGGCAGACAATCCTCTATGGGTCAAAGAAATACCTGCATAAGCCGGCACAGCGATAGCGGATGTAACCCCCGGTACGACCTCAAAAGGGATGCCAGCTTCCCTCAGGGCAAGCGCCTCTTCGCCGCCGCGTCCAAAGATGAAGGGATCCCCCCCTTTTAGACGAACCACAATTGAATTGCGCCCTTTCTCCACCAACAGAGCATTGATTTGCTCCTGACGCATTGCATGATCCCCGGCCTTTTTTCCCACGTAAAGCCGCTCTGCTTCCAGGGGCGCAAATTCCAGCAGTTTCTCACTGGCCAGGTAATCGTAGATAACTACCTCTGCCTGCTGAAGACACTCTGCTGCTTTTAGAGTAGCAAGGGCCGGATCACCAGGTCCGGCCCCGACCAAATATACCCTTCCTTGCTGTACGTCCAACGGCTAAGCACCCTTTCCTGGTTGAAGTATCTGGTCCAAAAGGGACTGAGAATCTACTGATTGTCATAAAACTCCGCCAGAATCTCAGCCCCGCCTGATTCCAGAATCACTCCCGCCAACCTCTCTCCAACAGCCTCTGGCTGGTGGGTATCTCCGCGTAGTTCCCTCCGGATCAGCCGGACACCCTCTAGATCGGCCACCATTCCAGTGAGGATCAAAGTATCACCTTCCATGGTTGCGTGAGCGCCGATGGGCACTTGGCAGCCACCTTCCAAACGTTTGAGAAAAGCACGCTCCGCACTAACTATGGTCATAGTTTGTTGGTGGGCAAGGCTTGCCACCATCTCGTTAGTGAAAGCATCGGCCGTTCTGGTCTCTATTCCCAGTGCCCCTTGTCCAACTGCCGGTACTATCCGCTCCGGCTCAAGGTACTCGGAAACCACATGGCTCAATTCCATCCGTTTGAGCCCCGCAGCAGCTAGTACAATGGCATCAAAACCTTCACTTTCCAGCTTACGCAAGCGGGTATCAACATTTCCCCTCAAGGTTTCAATGCGCAGATCAGGCCTAAGGTGAAGAAGCTGGGCAGCGCGCCGCAGACTGCTCGTACCCACTCGAGCCCCGTTTGGCAGCGCCTCAAGACCTGCCCCGTTTCTGCTGATGATCGCATCCCGTGGATCTTCTCTGGGAGGCATTACCGCCAAGTGCAGCCCCTCGGGGAGCTCTGCCGGCATATCCTTAACGCTGTGGACGGCCAGGTCTGCCTTACCGCCTAACAGGGCCTCCTCAATCTCTTTGACAAAGAGACCCTTGCCGCCCACTTTAGCGAGAGGCACGTCAAGAATCTTGTCGCCCGTGGTCTTGATCACCAGCAGCTCTACTGCCAGTTCTTCATGAGCTGCCAGCAGTTGAGCTTTTACCCACTCCGCTTGCCACAGGGCTAAAGCGCTTCCCCGAGTGCCAATACGCAGCCGTCTCTTTTCAGTCATGGACATACTTCTCATTAGTGGCAACTGCTGCAATTAGTGGCGGCACAGCCGCTGCAGCCGCTGGCGCCGCTTCCCATCCTACTGCTGGCTGCCCCTTTGTCTCCACCACTTTTGAAACCGAATACGGAGAGTACGCGCTTGACGTTCTCTGTATTGCAGGTTGGGCAGCCCACTGGATCTGAAGACCGAAAAACCAGGATCTCGAACTGGTCATCACAACTTTCGCAGTAATATTCGTAAATGGGCATCAACCACTCCTGTAGAAAATGCTAAAGCGAGCGCATTCCCCGTAGCGACCCGACCTGAGCGACACGACTTGAGCTCGTCGACAAGTCTCGTCGACAGGTCTTGCTGCAGGGAGCTTCAATTGCAGACGCGTACTTAATGGCCTGCTGAATCTTAGCCCGGATATTTCACCACGCCCCGGCGTGACTGCGACCGCGGATATGACGGTCTCGCGACATCAATTCATGAAACATCCGGGTTAGCAGTTAAAGGTGTTGCAACATAGTCGACCCCACAAATGATGCAACTAACCACCATAAAGTAGGTATAATACCAGTACCACGAACGCCTGACAATAGATCAAGACTCGACTGCCCAACTGCCTCCCATGTCCTCATGGTGCAGCCGGTTCCATCAGCACTGATGTGCCTGCCTGAATTGACAAAAACCTAGTGGGATCATCTAACAGCCGGCCAACCACGTTGACAGCACTGGCTGGCCTAATTTCCCCGGGCCCGCTGATGGGGGTGGCACCGAAGAAGATACAAAAAGCCTGGCCCTGAGGCCAGTAAGCCAAATCTCCAGGCTGCACCACCTCTTTGGCATCAGGCGCCAGGTCGTGTGACACCGGAATCCGGAAATATATCTCTTCTCCCCAGGTGTTTGCCACACCCTTAAGGGGTAGTGCCTGCCAGATGAGTGTGGCCGTCGCCGACTCATTGAGCTCTGCCTCAGCTGCAATGTGGCTGGCTTTGATCACGATTTTTTGGATGCTAGGCGCCATGCTCTTTGCGCTCTGTCTCGAGCAACTCAATGACCGCCGCTGCTAGCAGCGGCAACATGATCTCGTGGTGGCCGACAAGTTCGAAACCTCTACCGCCTGCCTGGGTCGGTCGTTCCACCACGTTAACCAGGGGCCGATAGTGGCGATTAAAATCCATGTTAACAGTGGTAAAATTCTTAACCTGGTGACCGAGGTTCCTCACGAGAGCAATAGCTTTTAGAAAGATTTCCGGTAACAGTACCGCCGATCCCAGGTTCAGGTAAACGCCACCTTCCAGGGAAGCCACAAGCCCAGCGAAGATCCTAAAATCCAGGTGAGTAGCGCTTCCGGTCGCTGCTGGATCCACGCTGGGGTGAATGTGGATAACATCCGTGCCCAGGGCAACATGCACGGTGACAGGGATTGAGAGTCTAACACCTGCGGCCAGAATGCTTTGCTCCACATGGGGAACGTTAGCCCGCAGCAGTGCCTCCCCCACCGCCGCGCCTAGCCCCATATCCGCTTCCCTTTCCTGGGCTATCGCCCTGTTTAGGAAATCGGCAGTCTCATGGCTCATGCCAAAACTGCCGTCTGCCAGTGCTATGTCGACATCCTCCGAGGTCCCTCCCACCAATGCCATCTCGGCATCGTGGATAATTCCGGCGCCGTTCATGGCCACGCCACTCAGCACGCCCCTCTCCATGAGGTCTATTATGATGGGATTGAGTCCAACCTTGATTGGGTGGGCTCCCATGCCAAGCAGTACCGGCCGTTTCTGCTCCAAAGCCTCACATATCCTCCTGGCCACCTCCCGCAAGTCAGCCGCCCCCAGGACGGAGGGGAGCCGCTGCAGAAATTCCTGTAGTGATTGCCCCGGTTCCCAGGCCTGCCCAGTGATTGCCAATGAAACCTTACTTTGCCGTTCACTGAGACGACCGGTACGGACATTTTTTAGAGAAATGGGCTTCATCTTGGGCCGATTTTCTTTCATTGAGATACACGCCTTTGAAAAAGCTGGTAGTCAACCAGTTCAGAGATGATATGGGCCATGGTGATGTGACACTCTTGAATGCGAGCAGTATTTTCTGCGTCTACCCTGAGCAGCACCTGCGCCACCTCTGCCATTTTACCGGCGTTGGCACCAGTCATACCAATGGTGCGCAGCCCCCGTTCTCTGGCCACGATCAGTGCTTCCAATACATTGACCGAATCTCCACTTGTGCTCATGCCCCAGGCCACATCCCCTTCCATTCCCAGCGCTTTTACCTGTTTGCTGAAAACGTCGTCAAAGGTGTAATCGTTTCCCACACTCGTGAGAACAGAGGTGTCTGTGGTTAGCGACATTGCCGGCAGCGGTGGGCGTTCGATCATAAAGCGGTTAACAAATTCCGCCGCAATATGCTGCGCGTCCGCAGCAGAACCACCATTTCCGAAAAGCATCAACTTGTTTTCATTGTGAAAGGCGTCCACAATCATGGTGGCGGCTCTGATCAATGACTCTTGGTTGTGCTCCATGCAGCTGCGCTTTGCCTCGATACTTTCCTCGAAACTGCGATCAACAATAGACTTCATATCCTCCATGACTGCACCTGGGTTTCCTTTCGGAGCTTTCGCCCCTTCTATATCAGCAACCTATGCTTGTCAAACTGTTACGCCTACAGGAATTCCCCCAAAAATGTTATGAGCGGCACTGGCCAAGGGGGAAGGCTCGTCCACAACGAGCAATTCGCGCCATTTTGTGGCAGTGTCGCATTTGAAAATGCACCAAATCTTCATGCTGGCTCTCGCCAAGCTGAGATGCGTAAAGACAGGAGGCTCAGGTGCTCGTTGTTTCCCAGTCTCCCCCTTTGGTCTTCTTGGTGTTTCTTCTGTTTCCTGTCCTACCAAGAATCGCCCTGTAGATAACCATCTCCGTGTAGAACATTTGTATCGCTTCACCCCAATCAGGTCGAACGCTATGCGCCATGCGCTATGCTCTTTGCGCTATGCGCCTTCAAACACCGGAGTATGGAGAGCCGCGTTACTCTCAATGTCCCGGGTCAACAATTCCCGCAGCAGCTGAAAAATCTCTCCGGGCCTGCCGGACCCGATGGCATGGCCGTCAAAAATCACCGCTGGCATGATATCAAAGGTGGTTCCGAAGAGCAGAATCTCAGCGCCGCTGTAAGCCTCGTTCAATGTTATGTCCTCGAACACCACTTGTGCAAGCGCACCGCTAGCAACCAGAGACTCGGCCAACTCTGCAACCCGGGTTACGGTGGTACCCTTGAGAATTCTGGCAAACCGGGGCAACTTGAGAGTACGGTCCGGTGTCACCAATCCGATGTTTTCAGTGGATCCCTCACCCAGAAATCCGTTCTCGTCTATTGAAACAGTGTATTGCACCCCCGCATCCACCGCCTCCTTCTTCATGAGGACGTTGGGGAGGTAGTTACAACTCTTGATGTTGGCAAAGTAGGATTTTTTTACCGGAATGCTGCTGCTTTTTATCAGGACACCTTCTGTTGACTGCTCTTTTGGGTATACACTGGGATTACATACAACGATATAGATCTGGGAGGACGGGCACTCATAAGGATTGGTGGTGAAGCCTCCCGGGCCACGAGAGACGAAAACCCGAATCAGACAACCCCGGGCTCCGGCTATGCGTATTGTCCCAATCACGAGCTCGGAAATCTGCTCCAAGCTTGCTGGTAATCTCAAGTATACCGCCCGAGCCGAACGCTCCAAACGTTCCAGATGGGCTCTGAGATTATAAATATTCCCGTTGACGCACTTAAAGGCCTCAAAAATTCCATCCCCGCGGTGAACGATGTGATCGTCCACCGGGACGGTCATAAGAAAAGGGTCGGTGACCACACCTCCCAGAACACTACTATACATGGCTAGATAGTTCTGATGATAGGGCTTGACCAAATCCTCTGCCAGACGTTTGCAGTCCTCCAAACTCAGATGGGGTAATGTCATAAGGTACTCCTCTGACTTTTTTCCACTCTCCCAGCCACAAGACCTCTACCATAGAAAATCCCGCCCATTCCGTCAATCGTTCCTTAACCCATTTTCTTAGGTTAGCTGATCAGTTTACAGGAAATACGAAATGAAAAATGCTGAATCCGAAATCCCAATCTAAACTCTGTCCTCTACCTATTACAACAAATGACAGCGCAGCGTAGTGACCTATTGACGCCGGAGGCAAATGACTACTGTACTACCCATGCTCCATGCTCTATGCCTTCGCCAATCCGCAATTCTGGATCCCGACGGTCTTACGGCAGCCACAAATACATAAAGCGCGGTTCCGGCCTCTGGGGCAGCAGCTCTCCCTGCTGCAAGCGGTCCGCCCAGCTCAATGCCTCTCCTGGTGATTTGGAATAGATATTGTCTACATACGTTCCAGGCCGATGATATATAATCACCTGAGCTTTCTCCACTCCCGCAGCGGCTTTTGCCCACTGGACCGCATCGTTCATGTAGCCCAATTCATCTACTAAATGCAGTCTGAACGCCTGGGTTCCGGAGAAGACCCGCCCGTCTTCCACCGTGGTCAGATCCGAGTCAGTCATGTTCTTTCTTCCCGCTCGAACCACCTCGAGAAATCTACTCTGGTACTCGTCGATGATTCGCTGAAAAATCACTTTTTCTTCACTCGTTGCTGGCCGGAAGGGTGACCACATGTCTTTTTTGTTTCCTGACTTCACCGTCTCTTCCTCAACCCCTACCTTTTCCATTAATCCCTGTACATTGAATTTAAGCGCTATCGTACCGACACTGCCGGTCAACGTGGTTGGCTGGGCCACGATATGGTCGGCCGCACTGGCAACATAATATCCTCCTGATGTGGCCATTCCGAGGAAACAGGCAACAACCTTGACCTTTCTTTTCTTCTTGAACTGCATGATCTCGTGGTACAGCAAATCACTGGCACTGACTGTTCCGCCCGGTGTATTGATGCGCAGAATAAGAGCTTTTACCTCATTATCCTGGGACGCCTTTTCCAGTTCCTCCTTCACTCTGGCAATTAGGTTTACCTGCTCTTTGAAACTGCCGCCCCTCTTTTCCTCCTCATAGGTTAACACTCCGCTTATGTCCATTACGAGTACTTTGCCTGGTCCTGCCCCTTCAATAACTTTCTCCTGTAGCGGTAATGCCGGCTGATAAAGGGTTACGTTAACAAACGCGCATCCAGCTGTGCTTACGCTGAACAATGCCGCTACCAGATAGAAAGCTAACAAACCACTCCCTCGCTTTTTCCTTACGTTCATGTCCATCTCCTTCCGGTTCATATTAAAATAAAGAATCCGGACCCAAAGGACCCGGCTTTGGGCTGTGCCCCGAGGGGGTTTCAGTAGTCTTTCACTATCTGAGGTTTCAGTGTTCAGATTTCAGCTCTTATGGCTATATTTCCTGACACCTGAAACCTCTGCAAAAGTTCGAATTTTTACCGACAAAGTCATTGAACTTTGACAATACATGTCAGAGTTGACGGTCTATCCCCGTTCTGTTATTAGGCTAAGGTGTCATAATGTTATATTTTTCCTTCACTGGCCATTGCCGACTTCTCACAAGCGAACACCCTGAGGTCTACAACCATGCTTCGCCTTGAAAAAATCAACCAAGCCGCAACGATACTGGAAGGCATCGCCTTCGAAACCCCGCTAGTTTACTCCAATTCCCTCAGCAGTCGCTTTGATGCCAGAGTCTATCTCAAACTGGAGAATCTCCAAAGGACGGGTTCATTCAAATTCCGTGGGGCTTACCACAAGTTAACTAAGATACGCGACACCCTTGGTCCCAAGGGCGTTGTCGCAGCCTCAGCAGGCAACCATGCTCAGGGAGTCGCCCATGCTGCGCACCTGATGTCCATACCCTCCTCAATCGTCATGCCCGAATGGGCCTCCATCAGCAAACAGCTTGCCACCCAATCTTACGGTGGCCAGGTGATCCTCGCCGGCACAAGCCTGGCAGAGAGTTTGGACCGGGCCCGCACCCTAGAAGCAGAAGGCCAAACCTTCATTCACCCTTATGACGACGAAGATATCATAGCCGGCCAGGGAACCATCGGTTTAGAGATTGTCTCTCAATTACCCGAGGTGGAAGCAATCCTCATCCCAGTTGGCGGCGGTGGCCTCATTGCCGGGATTGCCACAGCGGTAAAATCCCTGCGCCCGCAAGCATCAATTATCGGCGTGCAGGCAGCTACGAGCGCTTCGGTCAAGGCTGCTCTCAGGCTGGGTAAACCTGTCAATGTTCCAGCCAAGTATTCCATTGCAGACGGTATCACCGTCAAAAAAGTAGGACAACTTCCTTTTGCCATTATACAGCGGTTAGTCGACGACATATTGTCCGTGGAAGAGGAGGAGATCGCCACCGCCATGCTCGAGTTGCTGGAACGCAAAAAGATTTTGGCCGAAGGAAGTGGCGCAGTCCCGCTGGCAGCACTCGCGGGCAAGCAACTCAGTAATCTGCGCGGACGGGCGGTGGTTCTTGTTATCAGCGGAGGCAACGTGGACACTCATTTGCTGGCAAGAATCCTCCGAAAAGGGCTATTCAAGAGCCATAGAATCATGAGGTTCTCAGTGCAGCTGAGGGATGTACCTGGTGCCCTCGCTAACCTTCTCAAGGTGGTTGCTGACTGCCGCGGCAACATTCTTCACGTCTACCACGATCGCTTGGGGCGGCATCTGCCTGTGGAATTAAGTAGAGTAGAATTGGAGGTGGAGACCAGAGGCTCGGACCACATTGAGGAACTGCTGAAGGCGCTGAGTGCCAACGGCTATGAGGTTGATACCCGCTGAGCTGCAGTGATCTCTTCCTGTAGTCGACGAAGTTGCTCGTCCTGCGGGGCCATTGCCACAGCTCGCTCGCATTGTGCCAGGGCTTCCTCTAATTCTCGGTTTCGTATTAGTAACTCCACCAATCTCTGAACAAACAAAGCATTGGTAGGATTCAGTTCAACACTGCGACGTGCGAGAGAAAGGGCCACCTCCAGGTTTGTCTCGGTACGTCCATACAAAAGAGCAAGACCGCTCAGTGCAGCCCCATCTTTCCCGTTGATATTGAGAGCTTTTTTGAAAGCATCCATGGCCTCCTCGTGGTTCCCCTTCTCTAGGAAACACTCACCAAACAATCGCCACGCTTTCGCCCAATTGGGGTTCAAATCTACGGTGCGCCCAAGGTGAGTTAGGGCCTCTTCCAGCCTATCTTGCTTTCTGCACAGCTTTGCCAGTTGGAAATGGGCGGCAGCATTATCAGGTTCCAAGGCGGCAGCCCGACTGAAGGCATGCTCAGCTTCGCCCTTGTGTGCTAGGCTCAGCAGGGCACAGCCCAGATTGTAATGAGCCATGAAATCGTTGGGCTCCAGTTCGGTCACCCGGGAAAATTCAGCAACTGCTTCCTCGAACTTGCCCATGTTGGCGTAGCAAACGCCAAGGCTATTGTGGACATTCACGTTATCGGGATCCAGGGTCAGGGCTTTTTGAAACTCCTGCACTGCCTCTTCCAGCCGCCCACTTTCATAAAACCGATCTCCACTGATGTTCAAACTAGTCGCGTCAAAGAGAGTCTGGCTATTGGGCCCAAGAAACCCTGTATGGATCAATGCCTTACGGCTGCTGTCTAGCATATCCTGTTTGGCAAAACCAGGACAAGGATGAACGCTGATACCCATCTGCACCGTGGTGCTCAGCACCGATTTTACTCGCTGCCGAATAGCCCGCCCCCGCTCTTGGGCGGAATCAGCATCTGCGCCGGGCAAAAACACCCCGAACCGATCGGGTTCCGCCCAATCCACGACAGCGCCCACAGGACACTCACCTTCACTCGCCGCCAGGACACGTTTAGCCCGATTGGCAGCACCTTTCGAGCCATGTTGCCTCAGCCATACCTCCCAATCGTCCAGCTTAACCAACAGGAGCGCACCCGGTTCGTCGTCAGCTAACAAAGAGGATAGCCGCCTTTCAATGGCTGATTCTAATTTTACCAACCCGCGTTCACGAAGTGCTTTGTAGGCCAATATTTTCTCATTTTTCTTCTTGGCCGTCTCCGCCGCCAGGGTTGCCCGTCTAATCACTTCCTCGGCTGCGGTCAATTCCACGCCAAGATCGCTCTTGTCCCAGGGGAGTGAGGGTCCATCATCGTAAAAATCCTCAGGGAAGCGCACCACTCCCGCCGCCAAGTCCCACTCCTCGCCACCTCTCTTTGTCTCCCTGTCACTGCCACACAGGGTTTGGTGCAACCGCTCGGCCCAAAGATGAGCATCTCTTGCCTTGGCCCTAGGCCAATAGATTCCAACATAGCCACCTCCCAGGTGTGCTGCCAGGACCTCATTGGGCAGGGATTCCGCCAGTTGCGGACCCAGTTGCTTCCATATCGGCCCGGCCCCAGCCCACGGCTCCGGGGCTGGGGTGACGGTAAAACAGATGAAGGTAAAGTGCGCTACCCTGGGGCCGTCACCAAGCAATCGCCTGGGAGTCAAACTGCCACCATTTTCTGCCTGGGCAATCACACGGCTTACCTCCTTCATCAACACCTCTCGCCGCCACAATGAAGTTTCCCCATCTCTCCAGCCTTTTTTTTCCCACTGCAATCTGTCAATACAGAGACGCGCGAGCCGCTCCAGAAGCACCAGGTTTTCAGCATCCGCATACTTCTGATCTACCTCTTCAGCAAAGAGAACTCCCACCACTCCCTCGCCTTGAACCAAAGGAAGCAGAAGCCAGCCGAGTTCGTTTTCATAGGAAGGTCTCCGGCTAAGAATCACTTCATTGACTATCTTCAACAGAGTTTTCGGAGAATGGTTTTGACTCAGAAGACTGTAGTCAGGGAAAGGAGGAAGAATGGTGAGTTGTCGGCAGCCCAGCAGATCAGCCATTTCTTGTTGGAAAACACTTTGCTGGTCCATCGTATCCGCCGGAGTCAACTCAATGGAGTAGAGTCCCATGGCAATCCTCGTAGCATAGGTTGCACAATCTAGTTTGCAGCACCAAACCAAAGGCAAGATCCATCAAGGAAAACTATGCGGAATGAAGCCTATCAAATTCGAATATCGAAATCCCATCTTACGTTAAGAATGTAGGGATTCAGAAATTCAGGAATGAAACAACATTGCGTCCCATTCCCTCAATTTCCCAATTTGCTTCGGACTGCGGATTTGTGATCTTAGTATATGCCTCTTGGGTTTGCTTTGCTTGAGAAAAACCTCCCCACTTAGTCCAGTAAAATATCCAGCTTGGCAGCTGCAGCAACGATGGCCTCCTCATCGTCTGGCTGCAAAGTTCTTACATCCAGCAAGAAGAGCTCCTGTTCCACCCGGCCAATAATGGGCGGCATATATCCTCGAAAGTGAGCCTCCAAACGAGCCGTCGACGTTTCTTTGGAGCTGATGGCCACCAGTTTTGTGGGAAGTGTCTGAGTCGGAAGGGCTCCACCGCCTACCATCGAGGAACCATCCATTATTTCCACTTCAATTGACTCAGGGATAATGGCCCGCAGAGTTTGTACCAAACCGTGGGCTCGATCTGCCAGAGTTTTGTGGTCGGTGGCAATCATTCGAAGAGTGGGGATGGCCTGGATGGCAGTATCCTCGTCTCGATAGAGTCTGAGGGTGGCTTCCAAAGCCGCCAGGGTTAACTTGTCAACTCGAAAGGCGCGGGTGAGCGGATTTCGTCTCAGTTCTGCAATGAACTCTTTTCTTCCCAGAATAATTCCCGCCTGCGTGCCTCCCAATAGTTTATCACCGCTAAAAGTAATGACGTCCGCACCAGAGCGGACCGTGTCTTGGACCAGTGGTTCTCCCTGAAGCCCAAAAGGCGTAACATCCACAAAGCAGCCGCTGCCCAGATCCTGCATGACAGGGACTTCATGTTTCCGCCCCAGTTCCACCAGTTCCTCGAGATCAACTTCAGCAGTGAATCCAACTATCTGGTAGTTACTGGCGTGCACATCCAGCAAAAGTCCGGTTTCCGGACCGATAGCTCCCTCATAGTCAGAGAGGTGAGTTCGATTGGTGCAGCCTACCTCCCTGAGACGGGCGCCACTCCGAGACATGATGTCGGGAATGCGGAATGAGCCGCCAATCTCAATCAACTGTCCCCTCGACACCACAACTTCCTTACCCTGCGCCAGGGTGTTGAGGACAAGCACCACTGCGCCCGCATTGTTATTGACGACGAGAGCACCCTCTGCTCCGGTTATTTCACACAATATGGCCTCGGCATGGACATAGCGAGAACCCCTTTTACCCGCCTCCAAATCGTACTCTAAGGTGGAGTAGCCACTGCCGATGAGCTGCAATCTGTCCAAGGCGTCCTGACAGAGGAGTGAACGACCCAAATTGGTATGGACGATGATGCCTGTGCCATTTATAACTCGACGGAGGGTAAAAGATGCCAGGTCCTGTATTTCTGCTACAATCTCGCCCACCAAGTTAGCCTGCTCAAATCCCTGCGAGTCAATGGCGAGTTTTCCGCTCAGGATGGTTTGCCTCATCCGGTCCAGAACGTTCCGTATCGCTCGCACCACCAGGGTGCGAGGATACGTCTCAACCGCCTCACTGATAGCTTCTTGGCGCAATAATTCGTCGACCGCCGGTAGAGAACGCAGCATGTCCTTGCTGCCTGAACCTACCATAATACTCCACCCTCAAAGAATGAGTCGAACTGGTACGTAAGCAAAGAGATGAACAATAAACTGTAAAGAACCAGAAAGACAGCCTTCTTTTTCTTCTAAAGTTGCTGTTTAGCCTAGCTAAAACTGTGCCACCATGACCGCTGCCTTCCTCATTAAAGTGAAGGGCAACCCACCAACAGGCGGTCCACAGAGTTGGCACTCTACTACTACAAACGTGCTGAAATAGCAAGGATTTTTGGGAGTTCCACGTCTTATGGAGTCCAATGGCCAGTCACCCAGAAAGTTTCATCTTAGCCCGGATATTTCATGAAAATGCTCTAGCGAGCGCATCCCCCGTGCTTGGTTGCGGGGTTAGCGAGCGAACTACAATAAAATAATCTAAGTACCTTACATTTCGAAACTTCCCTGCAGCGACTCGACCTGAGCTCGTCGACAGGTCTTGCTGCAGGAAGCTTCAATTGCTGTCGCGAGACCACGAAACTGGGAACCCGCTTGCGGGACTGAGCGGAGCGGAGCGAGCGCGAAGAAACCGGGAACCCGCTTGCGGGACTGAGCGGAGCGCAGCGAGCGCGAAGAAACTGGGAACCCGCTTGCGGGACTGAGCGGAGCGCAGCGAGCGCGAACAGGATGGGCGTGCCACCTGGCAACTCGTCCCGCGGCACCGCGGGATTGGTTTCCGTACCTGAACGGTACGTCGCAGGGGCCGACACCCGAGGACGTCAGGAAGGACGGCCATATCCGTAGTCGCAGCAAGTGATTCATGAAATATCCGGGCTAGACATCTGGATTTTTTGGCGCAGGAGAGGGCCGAAGTAGAGCACGACGCCAATCTTGATCAAGTCTCCGGGCAGAACCACAAGACATCCTATGGTCATGGCAGTACTGAGGGAAACCGCCTTTTGTTGAATAAAATTCAAATTGAGATAGAGCACACTTACTCCCGGAATATAGATTGCTATGGTGCCGACCACGAGAGCCATACAGAGGAAAGAGCGAGTCAAGGGATTTCGCCTTTCAGTGAACCGGCCAATGACATAGGCACCACAGACAAAACCCACCAGGTAACCAAAAGTGGGTTGTAGCACATAGCCAGGTCCACCCCCATGGGCAAAAATGGGGATGCCCATCAACCCCACTAGAATGTAGACTAGCTGACTGAGAGCAGCTAACCGTCCCCCCAAAATCACGCCGGAAAACATGACCATCAGGGTCTGCAAGGTAAGGGGCACAAAGGGAATGGGAACCCGAATGAAGCCGCCAATGCCAGTGAAGGCTGCAAAAAGAGCCACCAAGCTCAGCTCGCGCGCACTCAGCCATCTTGTCTTTTCACTTTCAGTAACCAACGACATACTCCCCTTTACCGAGTTGAACCCTAACCAAAGAGCTTACCTCGGTCAAGAGCAGAAGAAAACCAGTTCGGCTTCGTAATATTACCATCTTTTAGAGGTTCTTTCTCCAGGAGTTATCCCAAAAATGGATGATTGATGTTTATACTTTGGAGCTATTCGCCAGTTAAGGTCTCATATGGAAGTGAAAATGTCTTCCTGGTGTTTCTTCTGTCGTTCAGAGGCTCCGGCCTGGTCACTTCAAACGCAGCTGTAGGCGGGGGAAGGCACCCCCTCCCTGTTCCCCGTTCCTGCAGAACGGGGCCAGGGGCTCCCCCACCCACAGCTGCGGAAGTGTCACAGGCCTCTCACCAGTCACTTAGAAGAAACACCAGGAAGGACAAAGGGGAGGCTGGGAAACAACGAGCATCTGAGCAACCTTTTTGTGCACATCTCCGCCCGGCTAGAGTCTGCATGAAGATGTGGTGCCTTCTCATAAGGGACACTGCCATAAGATGGCGCGCATTGCTCGTTGTGGA
>JAJDNL010000238.1 GCA_022340745.1 Deltaproteobacteria bacterium | reverse complement strand
TGGGGACGGAAAAACCTATTGCAGGAATGGCATAGGTATTGTCACGACTATTCGCCTCTACAGTCGACCCTGAAGCCTCTATTTTGGCTTTCTGTTCGGGCATGAACAATGTTCCGGCGAAGTCGAACTGCGATGTGGGGCAGTAGGGACCAAAACACATGCCCGCCGGGTTGGAGAAAACCGCGCTGATGGCATCCTGGGGGGCAGCTATGCCGACACCACCCATTGCCCTGGAAGTAGGGCCAATGCCGATCAACTGCGTACCATTGGTCGCAAAAGCAGCAGGCGCCAAACTGGCTGTGACGGCAACGACTAGCAAAACCGTAAATAGCTTTCGCATAGATCACTCCTTTCTTCGTTTTCACCACTTTTATCAGTTCTATCTAATGTCCATCCGGAAATCCGAGATTCCCGGATGGAGCTGTCGGCATTCAGCAATCAGCGGTCAGTATAGTAAATTGTATTTCATGGATTTTGCTGATGGCTGAGTGCTGATCGCCAGTCCTGAGCGAAGTCGAAGGACTGATCGCGCTCATCTGAAATTGTAGGTTTTCTGATGAGCACTATCGAGCAACTCTTAATGACTCTCTCACCTCCTTTACAGTCTCGTTATTCCCCTAACTCTGATATTTTATGAACATGAATCCAGAGATAAAGGTTCATACTATTCACTTTTATCTCAAGAAGAACGATGTTTGCCCAAATGCTTCCCAAAAAAAACTTGTGTATTCCGCTCGAAATCGAAGGTGTCAACTATGCGGGTGGAGCAAGAAATAAAGTGGGTTTTTAGATTTCAGCGAACGGCAACGAAAAGGAAATGTAGTTGACCTAAACAGCGAAACTTTCGAAGCAACGTTTTCTTACCTATGAACTTCCTCCATAAATAAATTATCAATATACCAGATGGTTATAGCATCTGATTCTTAACGGCTTCCATGCTCGAGCGGAGTACTTCGAGACAGGAAATCACCATTTTTCGCTGTTCAGGTTCGAATTCAAGCAGTAATTTTTGATGAAGATCGGTCATGATTGCACTTAACTCTTTCGACCTTCTCTGCCCCTGAGAAGTCAGGCCGATAAGCTTAATTCTGGCGTCTTTGGGGTCGTCAATGCTTTCAACCAGTTTCTTGCGAATCAGACCGTTCATAATCTTGGTGACACGGCTTTTGGCCACATCCAGTTTCTGAGCAATGCCTTTGGCGGTAAGATACCGTTCTTCCCCGAACAGCATCAAACAACGCAATTCTGCTTCGGGAATATCGAATTTTTTCGACAAATGTGAGGTCCGCTCTTTGCAGCAGTGCAGAATTTCTTCGATCAGATCCTGCAATTTCTGGCTCTGATAACCAAGCAACACATCTGCTGATTCGCGCCCTTGATCGTTCATAGTGTGAAGCATATTAGCGAAAAAAAGAAAATTTTGTCAAGAAAATTTTGTTATTGGAGAAATGAAATTAATAAAATCTAATTAAAGCAATTATATATAGTCTTGAGAGAAATCTGTCCTCATCATTATTAAAGTAAACATCGTGAACCATTAAACATAGTAAAATACTGCGATTATTGGTATTTTCAGCGTGCCTTACTCGTGGAAACACATACAGCATATGTTATACTTCTTTTCCGTGACGAGAGTGATGGACCCTTGCCATGAAACACACCACCACTTCTCAGGAAAGAGGAGGGAATACAAGGCAGGACAGCTGTCGTGGATACTCTGAGCATCCTAATGGTGCGACCTACTCTGTGGGTTTGCAGCAGTAGGGTTAATACTGGCAATGGAGGGAAACGAATATGGCGAAGGGCGTGAAGGAGCTCCTTATCCCGTTATTGTTCATGCTTGTGTTGTTTGCCTTGGTTCATTATCCGGTCTTTGCCGCAAGTAAGCCACCTGCAAAGGGTACCGTGCTGCCGCAATTCCAGCTGAAGGTGCCCGAAGATTCCAAAGCCAAAGACTATCTGGGACTATCTGGCAGAGGCGAATTCACTGTCTCTGGGATTAAGGCTCAGGTTGTTATCATTCAGCTTTTCAGCAGGTACTGACCGACGTGCCGAAAGGAAGCGTTCCGGGTGAACGAATTTTACCAGGCCATCGAACAGCGAAAAGATCTCAAAGGCAAGATGAAGATAATCGGCATTGGCATTGGGAACACTCCCGAGGATGTGCAATACTTCAAGGAGAAATACAAGGTCCCCTTCCCGCTCTTTCCGGATGCGGACAAGGCTCTGCATGCGGCACTGGGTAAGACGAGGGCTCCATATTTCATTGGTGTCAGGATCGATAAGGACCGTAGGCCCCAGGTTTTTTATTCCAAATTAGGTGCCTTTAGGAAACCTGATACGTTCTTGGCCTCTATGCTTAAACTATCTGGACTTGACCAAGGGCCATGACCAGCAGCCTCCTTAAAAAGTCTGCAGACGGCCCCAAGCGTCATACCGGACGAGACGAAGTCAAGATCCGTGGTTCGACAGGCCGTTCGACAGGCTCACGGTCCTGAGCAAAGTCGAAGGACTCACGGTCCTGAGCAAAGTCGAAGGAGTATCCAGTAAAATATCTTTATTCCTAGATTCTCCGCCGCAGGCGGACTTCGCGACTTCCAGAATGACGGATTTACTGCTCCCCTGCAAAATATTGACTTATTTACCACCCAGTTAGCAAGACAGCACGCTTTCCTCTCATTCTCCTCTCTACTTTCTCCAACCGGCCAGTGCCAAACAAAGCCAACCCGAGATAAATGCCAGTCCTCCCAGGGGGGTGATCGCACCAAGCCAGCGCACTCCGGTGAGTGAAAGCATATAGAGGCTGCCCGAAAACAGAGCCATCCCCGCGAGAAAGAGCCAGGCTGCAGCCGCTTGCAACCGTGCCCCGGACAACCGTGCTCGAGCCACGGCCAGCAGCGCCACAGCATGATACATGTGGTAGCGAACTCCTGTTTCGAAGGCGACAAGAAGCTCAGGCTCTATTCTGCCTTTAAGGGTGTGTGCTCCGAAGGCCCCCAGGATTACCGCAAGACCTCCTGAAATGCTTGCCAAAACGAAAAATAACTGCTTCATGGATATCTCCTAGTAGAGAAGCCGGACCCAAAGGACCCCCGGTGATTTTAGATTGAAGAATGCAGATCATAGATTGAAGAGCTCAGTACCTCGGGATAAGAAATGCACATGCCCCTCAATCTGCAATCTACAATCTGCAATCACAAATCATAAATTGTCTGGCCTTAAGGACCAGGTTTTCGTTGTTAAATGAATTACCCATTTCTTGCCGTACCAAAAATGGGTAATTTTACCCAAAAGTGGTACGGCACGTTTTGGGTAAAAACCTGATATTTTCCAAAATCTCCATAGATATTATAAGAATGGATGCATCAACGGTCAAAGCCTGAGCCCTCTAATCTGGCACATCTATTGCAATATTACATGGTGGATAAAAATACACGGAGCGGAATGCGGCTGGAACGGATCTCATCCGATTTCTCAATTCTGACGCTGGTTTCTTGCGAACTTGCATGAGTCGGTCTTCATGAAATATGTCGTGATTATTGAGCGCTCCAACAACATGCCTCTGTTATTATAGTGGATTCCAATGAAGAAGACCCTGTCAGACACAGACATTCTTCTCCGCAGCCAGCTAACGGATGATCCTCACAGAGAGATCAAGGCCAGGCTGGCTGAATTTCTTCTCGCCCTGATTCAAGCCTTTCTGCGCACTGGTTACTACACTCCCGACCATCCCGAATCACAAAAAGCCAAGGTGGGACTCTACGAAAATTTCCAAAGCCTTTTTTCTCAAAGGGACGAGTTGACCTTCCTCGTACGCGAGGAACTTGAGGGGAAAAACATCTTGATTGAAGGGGTCCTCCCCGAGGTTCAAGACCTCAATTCTCTTATGATAGCGGGGATGGCAGAGATGTATGTCCCCAGATTTGCCAAATTCCTCGAGCAGAAAGACCTTATCAGTTTGACTCTCAAGAACGCTATGACTCAGACGGAATTCACCAGCCTCGTCGACCTCATGAGTGAGCCGGCTTTTGTCGACACCACAGAGACTGGCGCTAAAGAAAAATTCAGCCAGACTCTGCAAGAGAGAAACATTTTCAACGTCTCTTACATCTACAATGAAGAACTCGTTACCGTACGAAACATTCCTTGGCGATCTCAAATCGCCCTCACCCGCCTCAAAAAAGACTTCAGCATGGTCCCCCTTTTTGCCGACCTCGACTTTGAAGGGCTGAAGAAAGTCAGAAGACAGATAATCCAGGACTTAATGCGACCATTGCGAAATGCTGAAGCCATCTATCATATTTTGCTGAATAGTGATCTCGCTGTAACCGAGGAATTTAAAGAGGCGCAAATCGACGAAGAAATAATCGAGACTCTTGCCGCTGACCTTCTCGTTCAGGTATCTCAAGCATTACTCAGAGAGACCTTCCGCTCTGGGGAGACAGAGCCAGTTCAGGAAAAAACTGTCACCCTGGCCAAACAATTCGCCTCTGCCCTCAACCTACAGGAAATCAAGGGGAGAGAGTCCATCCTCCAAGAGTATGTCAAGCACAAACTTATTTCTGCTGAACAGCTTCCCAAGTCCATGCAGCAACGGATCAGGCTTGAGCAGCTAACCAAAAAATTCCTCCAGGACAGCAACTCCTTTCTGAGCCAGTTCGACAAGATTCAGGACAAGGAAAAATATCTCCGGGTGGCTCGAGCCTTGCTGGAGTTTATTCCTGAATTGATACACCGGGATAAGTACGAAGCAGTCCTTGAGATCATAGATTGTCTGGATCGGCATTTTAATGAGAATAAACACCGCTCCAGCTGCGCCGGGCAAATTTTAGATGAAATGAGCAAGGGTGAGACCCTCCTGGCATTGAAGAAGAAATTCCTCATCGGAAAAATGGAGATATGTCAAGCCATAACCCCGATTTTTCTCGCCCTTGGCGGCAGGTCAGTGCCTCACCTTGTCCCCATTTTGGTGAGAAGCCGCGATCTTTTAGTCCGGAAAAATGCGGTTGAGATAATTGCCCAAATCGATCCCGCAACCATCAGCCTTGTCTTAAATCAGCTAAACGAAAAAGGAAGCGAAACACGGTCCATGATCGACATCCTCCGGGTACTGGGAGAGGTAGAGTCTGATGAGTGGCTACAACCCTTGGCCAACTCCCTTCTCGGATATCTCAATCATGAAAGCCCTCAGATCAGAGTGGAAGCATTGAGGCTATTTTTTAGAATCAAAGGCGCCGAGGGCAAAAGCCTATACCTCGATCTACTCAATGACCCAGACATCGATGTTCAGAAAGAGGCGGTTCACTGCCTGGCCAGGGTCAAAAGCGCAACTGCCCTGGGGAAATTCCTCAAGATGCTGAAAAATTTTGAAGATCATTCTTCAGCCAAGACAAGGCGACTGGAAGAATGCCTTTTTAGGGACCTGGGTTTCTATGGGAATTGTGAACTGCCAGGTGAAGGCTTTCTCGAGGACTTCCTGCTGGCGACGATCAAACGCCAGCTCAGCATAGGCCGCCTCAAGTTCTCTACGGTGAAAGGGAAGGCCGTCAATCCGGAGATCATTGCAGCAATTTGCGAAGCCTTGGGGAATCTCGGCACGAGCAAATCCCGTAAAACTCTTCAGAAACTCAATAAGCAGAAAGACAGCCTGTGGCAAAGCAAAGCCCAGGAAGCCTTGACAAAAATAGCAGAAAGAGAAGAGACAGCAGCCTAAATAAGTAATCCGGGATCTTAGGCCCCGGCTTTGGGCCACCCCCTGGAAGGGGTTACAAGACTGCAGGATCTGGTCTCCCCGGCAAGCGTTCAGGATTCAACCATCACGTTGTTGAAAAGATAAACAGCAGAACCGCAGAACAAGAAACCGCAGAATATCGAAGTGAAAAACATTGTCTTATCCCTTTCAATAACTTCTGCTGTTCGAAATTACTTGTTCGATATTGTCCTTCGGACTCCCACCCTTCGGGTGGGTTCCCAGTTTCGATATTCGATAAACGCCTATTTATTGAGCTCTGCAAGATACCTAGATACTCCCTATCCCTTAAGAGACTGTGCCTGAATGCGTCATCCCGGCTAAGTCCAGCAAAGCGGGACGCGAGCCGGGATCCAGAGAAAGTTTGATTATATTGAACATTAACTGGATTCCCCTTCGACTTGGCTCAGGGCGGAGAAGGCCGCCCCCACAGTTTGTAACACTCCATCACCCCCATCTTCACTAGGCAATCTGCCCTCTGCTTTATGTCCCCTGCAATGTCCAACCTACAATCCAAAATCTACAATCTGCAATCCGCAATCTGCAATCCGCAACCTCCCCCTTTCCCAGCGGCTAGCAGCTTGCCCTTTCACCCCGTTTGGTGTTATACAAACGTGTTTACGCAGTCCAGTGTGTCAATAGGAAGTCCCATGGAATTCGAAACGGTAATCGGCCTGGAAGTTCACGCCCAACTATTAACAGACAGCAAGATCTTTTGCGGATGTTCCACTAAGTTCGGGGCGGCCCCAAACACCCACACGTGTCCTGTTTGTCTTGGCATGCCAGGCGTGCTCCCGGTCCTCAACCGCACGGTGATAGAGTTCACGCTACGGCTGGCCCTGGCCACCCACTGCACCATTGCTCGCTCCAGCCGGTTTGCTCGGAAAAACTATTTCTACCCGGACCTGCCCAAAGGATACCAGATCTCACAGTACGAACTGCCAGTGGCTGAGCATGGCTGGATAGACATTGAAGTAAATGGTGAGAGCAAACGAATCGGCATAACTCGCATCCACCTCGAGGAAGACGCCGGCAAACTCATACACGATGAAACCCAGCCATTCAGTTATGTGGACTTTAACCGCACTGGAGTTCCTCTCGTTGAAATTGTCAGCGAACCTGACCTGAGAACTCCGGAGGAGGCATCAACTTACTTAAAAAAGCTACGGGACATCGTCCGTTACTTGGACATTTGCGACGGAAACATGGAGGAGGGCAGCTTACGCTGCGACGCCAATATATCCTTACGCCCGGTGGGCTCAGAAAGCTTAGGCGTCAAAACCGAGCTGAAGAATATGAACTCCTTTCGTTTCGTGCAACGGGCCCTTGAATATGAAATCAAAAGGCAGAGAGCAATTCTCGAACAGGGGGGTACAATTGTTCAGGAAACCCGGTTGTGGGATAGCGACAAAGGTGTCACTCATGGCATGCGCGGTAAGGAAGAAGCGCATGACTACCGGTATTTCCCAGATCCGGACTTGGTTCCGGTGCTGGTGACCGACGAGTGGATAGAGAATGTTCGGTCCAAGCTGCCGGAACTCCCTGAAGCTAAGAAGATGCGCTTCATGCAAGAGTATGAGTTGCCGGAGCAGGACGCTGTTGTGCTCACGAGCGGCAAGGATCTTGCCGCCTACTTCGAGGCGTGTGTGGCTCGCTTTCCCCAACCCAAAAAAGTGAGCAACTGGATCATGGTAGAATTGCTCAGGGAACTGAACCGCGACGACCGAGAAATCCACCAATGTCCTGTGAGCCCGGAGGCACTGGCTGATCTCCTCAAAATGACAGATGAGGACGTGATCAGTGGCAAGATTGCCAAGAGTGTCTTCGAGGAGATGTACGCCACCGGCAAACCCCCCGAAACTATCGTAGAGGAAAAGGGGCTCAAGCAGGTGACGGACGAAGGTGAAATTGGCAAAGTTATAGAGAGTGTATTGACTGCTCATGCCGGCCAGGTTGAAGACTACCGTGCTGGGAAAGATAAACTTTTGGGTTTTTTCGTGGGCCAGGTCATGAAGCAGACTCAAGGCAAAGCCAACCCCAAGATCGTCAACGAAATCCTCAAGGAGAAGTTGAAACAGTAGATTCGTAGTCGGCCACAGAGAGGTGGTCTGAAGCCAAATTCGAAATAAATCCTGAAATGCAGATGTGGGATGTGGGATGTGTGATGTGGGATGTGAGATTTACCCTCTTTTCTTAAGATTTATTATCCCACATCTCATATCTCATATCTCACATCGACAGTTCAGAACTGGAGTATCAACTCGATGATACCAACTATTGACTGGCAAGACGACCATGTGGTCATGATAGATCAGCGTAAGCTTCCCTTCAAAGAGAGTTATGTGGTGTGCAAGACACCAACTCAGGTTGTCGAGGCTATTCGTAAGATGGTGATCCGCGGCGCGCCTGCCATCGGGGTAGCCGCAGCCATGGGACTCGCCCTTGGTGGTCGTCGGATCAAGACCAAAAACCGTGCCACATTTGAGCGTCAGTTTCATCGTATTTGTGAAAAAATGGCCAGTGCCAGACCCACGGCCAGCAACCTTTTCTGGGCCATCGAGAGCATGCTCGAGGTGCTAAGAGAACACCCTCAGGCATCGGTGGAGGAGTTAAAGGACCTGCTCCGTCGCAAGGCTGATCATCTTCTCGCCGAAGATCAGGCCATTAATAAAGCAATTGGCCACCATGGGCAGACAGTGGTTCCGGACAGGGCAACCGTGCTCACCCATTGCAATGCCGGCGCTCTGGCCACAGCAGGCTACGGTACAGCACTTGGGGTTGTGCGGGCTGCGTGGGAAGTGGGCAAGAATATCCGGGTGCTCGCCGATGAAACCCGGCCGTTTTTGCAGGGCAGTAGGCTCACAGCTTGGGAACTGCAGCAGGACAATATCCCGGTGACCCTGATCACAGACAGCATGGCCGGCTATCTCATGAGTGAAGGGAAGGTTCAACTCATCGTCGTGGGTGCGGACCGGGTCGCAGCCAATGGGGATATTGCCAACAAGATCGGCACCTATTCCCTGGCGGTTTTGGCCAAAGAAAACAAGGTGCCATTTTATGTTGCTGCGCCCTTATCGACGGTGGATCTGGCAGTTGCCACCGGCAAGGATATCCCCATAGAGGAGCGGGATCCTCGAGAGGTCACCCATAGCCTTGGCCAGGCCATCGCTCCACCGGGTGTGAATGCCTGGAACCCGGCATTCGATGTTACCCCGAACCGATTTATTGCAGGAATCATCACTGAGAAGGGCATTGCGCGTAAGCCTTATAGGAAAACGTTGAAAGCCATGAAAGAGCAAAGCGCATAGCGCATGGCGCAGAGCGTGTGTTCTGCATTCTAACGCTATGCGCTCTGCACTTTGCGCTACGCGATTACAAGGAGGGAATCAAGACCATGGTGGAGAAGGCAAAAAAAATCTGGCTCGACGGGAAATTGGTGGACTGGGATGAGGCGAACGTCCACATCCTTACACATACGCTACATTATGGCCTGGGGATCTTCGAGGGCATCCGCTGTTATGAGTGTGAGGATGGCCGCTCTGCAGTTTTTCGCCTGCCGGAACATGTGGAGCGTTTTTTTAATTCTGCCCATTCCATGTTTATGAAAATGCCTTTCAGCCAGGGAGAAATAAACAAAGCAATTCTGGACACCCTTTTGACCAATGAGCAGAAGACCGCATATATTAGACCCCTTGCCTTTATTGGAGAGGGTGCCATGGGTCTTCATCCACAGGACAATCCTGTACGGGTTTCCATCGTCACCTGGCCATGGGGAGCTTATCTCGGCGAAGAAGGCCTCACCAAGGGTATTCGGGCTAAAGTCTCGTCTTTTACTCGCCACCATCCCAATATCCTCATGACCAAAACCAAAACGTCTGGTAATTACGTTAACTCCATACTGGCCAAACTTGAGGTCACCACGGACGGCTACGATGAGGCCATCATGCTCGACCCGGATGGGTACATTGGTGAAGGAACCGGAGAGAACATTTTTATGGTTCGTAAAGGAGTGCTCAGTACTCCACCACTCACCTCCATCCTCGCCGGAATCACCCGGGATTGCGTAATCACAATCGCCAGGGATCTAGGTTTCGCCGTAAAGGAGGAAAGATTTTCTCGGGACGATCTCTATGCGGCCAACGAGGCCTTCTTCACTGGAACCGCAGCCGAAATCACGCCAATTCGTGAGGTTGATAACCGCATCATTGGCGAGGGATTACCTGGACCTCTCACCAGGACGTTACAGGACACTTTTTTCCAAATAGTCAAGGGTACTAAGCAGGATTATAGCCATTGGCTTACATATTTGTAGGGCTTGCTAAGCCCGATGGGGGGACCAGTATGGATATTGACGATCTCTACGATCTGATTCCAGAGTTAATGTGCACTGAAGGGTGCTATGAGTGCTGCAAAAACTTCGGTGTGCCTTCCAGAACCAAGGTGGAGGATGAAACAATAAAAACGTTTCTTCGAGAACATTCCATGCAACCTGGTGAGGCCAAGGGCCACACCTGCCCTTACCTTGATGAAAGCCTTTCAGAAGGTGGCTGCTCAATCTACCCTGTCAGGCCGCTCATATGCCGGCTCTACGGCACGTCTCCCAACTATCTGTGTAAGATGGGAGTCGAACCGTTGAGGTTTTTACACGAAGATGAGGAGGAGGAGATCTTCTACCTTTACAGAAAAAACTTTTTCTAATGGCAGGCGTGGAGTACTGAAGCCCGGGGATTTTAGATTTTAGAATGCAGATTTCAGATTGAAAAGCTTGAGACCTCCCGAAGAAGAATGCATCCACCTCAATCTGCAATCTCCAATCTGCAATCATAAATCATAGGTGCTCCAGCAGACTTCCGCAAGAGGGGAAAGACCAGTTGAACTCGCTCAGGGGGCAGCCTAAAGCCAGATCATTCTAATTCTCATGATCCGGATAATTCATGAATTGGTGTTGTGAGACTGTGAAGACGAGCGTGCCACTGGGCAACCGCAGGGGCTTGAATCCGAGGCGTACTTGAACAGTACGTCGCAGGGTTCAAGGTCCGAGGACGCCCGGAAGGATGCTCATATCCGCAGTCGGAATAGCCAATTCATGAATTTTCCGGGTTGAGTCTGTAGTGTGGTTCATCTCCCGCCTTACCCACTAAAGCAAGCTGACCGCCGCAATTCTCACAAACATGGATACTACTCAGCAGCTTCACCTCGGTATTGGCCGGATCTTCCAAGGAAATCAACTCGACGGGAATATGAAGGGATATTCCACATTGCTGACACATGCATTCCATTTCTTCACTCATACGGCCACCTCCGCCACCATTGCTACATCCAACCCTCAGTTCTGAGGGACAAGCAGGACCTGATAAGAAAACGACACTGGTTGTCCTTGGGCTGCAAGGTAATTATATTCTCTGTAGCCAAAGAGCTAACAGCCACAAGGAGTACCCTATGAATTTTGCCATTTCAGATGAAGTTGTCAAGGACCTGGAGCAATTCACAGGTTTTCTGCGAACTCACCTGGAGCCAGAACTCGCTGGCTGGTACAAGAAAGAAGCCATTCCGCGAGAATTCTTTCGGATTTTAGGCAAAGATGGTTGGTTGGGTTTTACTCTGAAAAACGGAGAGTTTCTGGAACAATCGTACTTGAAACAGACGATCCTCCTCGAGCACCTGGCCAAAATCTCCCCTGGAGTTGCAGTGGCAATAATGGCCCACATTTCTCTCGGCATGGTCCCCCTCTATCTCTTTGGCTCGGAGAAACAGAAAAAGATTTATCTACCACCTGCCCTGAGGGGAGAGACTCTTCTCTGTCTCGGCAATACCGAGCATAAAGCCGGAAGTGATGTTGCCAGTATCGCCATGCAAGCCGAGAAGGCTGAGGGGGGTTGGATTCTCAATGGTACCAAGGCGTATGTCACCAACGGTGCCATTAGTGACCTGGCCCTGGTCACCGCAGTGTCGGATCCTGACGCCTCCAGAAATCGCAGGTTATCCATGTTCCTCGTGGACCTTTCATCAACTGGTGTAACCAGACAGAAGCTCAATAAAAGAGTATGGCTTCCCTCTGACCTCACCAGGCTGAGCTTTCACAATGTTTTTGTTCCTGAGGAAAATCTTGTTGGTCAACAGGGTAGAGGATTACAGCACGTTCTGGCAACATTTACCCAGAGCAGAATTCCCATAAGCGGGCTCACCCTAGGAACTGCGGTGGGAGCATTCGAAGCAGGGCTGGACCGCGCAAAAACGCGCGAAATCTTCGGTAAGAGAATTGTTGATTTCCAGGCAAAGTCTTTCGAGATTGCCGAACTATTCACCCGCATTGAAGCTGCCCGACTCCTGACACTAAAAGCGGCCTGGCACAAAGACCAAGGGAAAGACTTCCGGATGGAGGCTGCCATGGCCAAGTACTCTTCAGTTGAAATCGCCAGAGAAGTCGGGATCTGGGCAGCTGACCTGTTCGGCGCGGCTTCGGTAATGCAGGATCACCCAGTACACAAATTTCCGCTGGACGCCTGGGCATCGTCTCTGGGCGAGGGAACCCAGGATGTGCAGAAACTCATAATTTTTAGAGAAATCATGAAAAAGTATTGACCACAGCCCCTTACCTTACCATCATGACACCCCAACGCTTGAAACTATGGACATTTCCCTATTCGTCCTTAATATTTTACAGAAGAAACGCTTATCTGCTAAACTAAATACCAAGATAGAGATCAATACGTTGCGGTCAAGGAGGAAGAAAATATATGGCCAGAAAGACTCGCCGCCCATCATCCGAGGAGCAAGACTTTTTTGACAAATTGAGATCTTCCTTCGGCGGCATGCCGCCCAAAGGAGATCCCGGCCGCCGCAAGTTTCACTTTTCCTTCTGGTACTTTCTCATGGCCCTTCTTGCCTTGTCGCTCATTCACGACTATTTCACCGCCAGTCAGATTGACACCATCCCCTATTCCGAATTCAAGCGTTACGTCGTGGAAGAGAAGGTCCAAAAACTTAGCATCAAGCCCCAACAGATAACCGGCATTCTTAAAGAGGATGCACAGGGACGCAAAGATCGGCCTTTTGTCACTGTGCGGGTTGAGGATCCGGAGTTGGTGAAACTCCTGGACGCCCAGAAAATAGACTATAAAGGTCATTACGAAAGCAAGTGGCTAGCCGCGATGCTATCGTGGGTTCTGCCCCTTGTTTTTTTTATCATCATCTGGAGATTTCTCATAGGCCGCATGGCCGGCGGCCCCCAAGGAGTGCTTTCGGTTGGCAAGTCCCGGGCCAAAATCTATGCAGAGCGTGAGGTTGGCATTACCTTCGATGACGTTGCCGGCATTGATGAGGCCAAGCAAGAACTCGAAGAAATCGTAGAGTTCCTCAAGACGCCTGAAAAGTTTACCCGCCTGGGCGGCAAGATACCGAAAGGGGTGTTGCTCGTGGGAGCCCCAGGAACTGGCAAGACCCTTCTTGCCAAGGCGGTAGCCGGAGAATCCGGCGTTCCCTTTTTCAGCATAAGCGGTTCCGATTTTGTTGAGATGTTTGTCGGTGTGGGCGCAGCCAGAGTTCGAGATCTCTTTGCCCAGGCCAAAGAGAATGCCCCCTGTATAATCTTCGTTGACGAGCTGGACGCGCTAGGGAAAGCAAGAGGAATGAGTCCCATGGGGGGGCATGACGAGCGGGAACAAACGCTAAATCAGCTATTGGTTGAGATGGATGGTTTCGACGCTACCGTGGGGGTCATAATCGTAGCGGCCACCAATCGGCCGGAGATTCTTGACCCTGCACTCCTCCGCCCTGGCCGCTTTGACCGAAACGTGGCCATAGATCGTCCCGACGTTCGCGGTCGGGAGGCCATTCTAAGAGTTCACGTTAAAGACGTGAAACTGGGGAAAGACGTGGACCTAGGCAAAGTGGCCGCCCTTACTCCAGGTTTCGTCGGTGCTGATCTGGCCAACCTTGTAAACGAAGCCGCCCTGCTCTCAGCCCGCCGCAACAAAAACAGCGTCGGCTACCTTGAATTTCAAGATGCCATTGACCGGATCATCGGGGGTTTGGAAAAGAAAAATCGAATGATGAATGAAAAGGAAAAAAGGATCGTGGCTTATCACGAGAGTGGCCATGCCCTGGTGGCCATGAGTGTGCCCACCGCCGATCCGGTCAACAAAGTCACCATAATACCCAGGGGCATTGCTGCCCTGGGATACACCCAGCAATTGCCCACCGAAGACCGTTATCTTATGACCCGGGATGAGCTGCTTGACCGCCTGTGTGTTCTCCTTGGTGGTCGTGTGGCTGAAGAAATCATCTTCAAGGACATATCCACCGGCGCTCAAAACGACCTGCAGCGGGCCACCGACATCGCCCGGAGCATGGTAACTGAGTATGGTATGAGCGACAAACTTGGGCTCGTCACTTACGCCAAGGAGAGACGTCCCCTTTTTCTAGATACAGGTATATCGCCCGGCAAAGAGTATAGTGAGGAAACCGCCCAAGAAATAGACGCCGAGGTCTCCCGACTGATGCAAGCGTGTCATGACCGGGTAAGAGAAATACTCACCGAAAAGCAGGGACAGCTGGAGACAATTTCTCAGACCCTTTTGGAGAAGGAAACCATCCTCGGAGAAGAATTACAAGAACTGTTAGATAGTAAGGCGACTGCGGGTGGTCAAGATGTAGATTCGGAATGAGTACGAAAGGCATAAAATCCCAAATCGCAAATGTCAGAGTATAGGTGTCAGGTGTCAGGGCAAAAGAAGCAAATAAGCTGAAACCTGAACACTGAAACCCCTGCTCAAGGTAAGACTATTTACTTTTCTCGCCCAGCGGTTTCCAGCTTTGAAGCAGCCGGGTGAGCAAATGCACTCCCATACCTGTGGCTCCCTTGGGAACCAAAGGTTTCCCTTTCTCCTCCCAAGCGCAACCGGCTATATCCAGATGAGCCCACGGCACTCCATCTGGGACAAACTGCTTTAAAAAAATCGCTGCTGTAATCGCTCCAGCTTTGCGGCCATTTACGTTCTTCAAATCGGCAACGTCACTTTTCAGGAGCTCAAAGTAACTATCCCACAAAGGCAGGGGCCACACCTTTTCACCACTCTCTTTTCCCGCGGCCTGCAGCCTGGCCAACAATTCATCGTCCGTACCCATGAGTCCGGCAACATCGTCGCCCAGTGCCACAATACATGCGCCGGTCAGAGTGGCGAGATCAACTATGGCCTGAGGCTCATAACGTCCAGCATAGGTGAGGGCATCAGCCAGGATCATACGCCCCTCGGCATCCGTATTTATTACCTCGATATTCAGTCCGCTCAATGAGTGGATCACATCTCCTGGTTTATAGGCTTTGCCGCTGGGAAGGTTTTCGGTGAAGGGAATAAGGCCAACCACCCTCAACGGCAACCTCAGAGTAGCAACCACTTGAATGGCGCCGACCACCGCAGCCGCTCCGGCCATATCGTGTTTCATTCTATCCATGTCTTTTGCTGGCTTTATGGAAATGCCACCGCTATCAAAGGTGATTCCTTTGCCAACCAGGACCACTGGTGGCTCGTCGTTTTTTGATGGCTGATAATCCAGCGCCACCATAAGGCCGGGTTCATCACTGCCTTGCGCCACAGCTAAAAACGCACCCATTCCGAGTTTTTCAGCCTCCCCCTTTTCGATACAATGGAAGTTGACCCCAGCCTGCTCCACCACCTCTCTCACTCTCTCCGCTAAAATAGTGGGGGTAGCCAGATTTGGGGGCAAGGTGACTAAATCCCGGGCCAGATAAATTCCGTTGGCCACGGCCTTGGCCCGGTCTATTGGAGCAATCAACTTTTTCAAATTCTTCTGAGAAAGAATAACAAGGGAGTCAAAATCCTTGATGTCCTCAAGATCTCTGGTTCTGAGTTCAGTGAATTGATAGAGACCCAGCATCCCACCTAATACGCATGCTTCAGCTGTACCCTCAAAATCAAGAGGAAATTCGCCATCAATAGGAATCGGCAGGACTGCCCGGGGCTGACGCCGATCCCTCAGAGTTCTCAGAGATTGCGCTATTGCTGCCCGGAGAGTGTGAGCGCTGAACTCTTCACGTTTACCCAAACCCATAAGAAGAATC